>CALBXO010000321.1 GCA_937890335.1 uncultured Pseudomonadota bacterium
CCCTGAAGGGGATGGACTCGTTGCCGGCAGGGCCTCTCCAGAGCAACGCACTCGGGTTTGGCTTGTTCGCGGTCGCCGTGGTGCTCGCCCTGCCAATCCTGGCCGCACGTTCGGACCGCTACCGCCACTGGAAGCGCAGTCGTTCGCAGCGCCAAGGCCACCCACAATCATCGCGCATGCCTGCCATGGCGGCGTCCCCCTCGGTGGCCCGCCGTGTCTACGCCCCTGTGGGCCCGGTTTCAGAGCCCCTCGCGCTCGCCGGCCACGAGGCGGCGCGGATAGACCTCACACCCCCAAGCCAGCCTTCGAGCGTCGGGTCTGCCCCGGACGACTCGTTCGCGGAGATGACGCCTCCGCCCCACGCACACAGTACGCCGTCGTCCCTCGCGACGCCCGCCCAGGCCGACCCATTTGCAGCCTACCGTGATACCCCTGAGCCCGCGGTGCTTCCACCCATGGCGACGGGCCCGGGGCCTGCGCCGTCGGGCCGAACGGGTAGCTTCGGCCGGGTCCGCGCCCCGTTCCTCGAGCGCCCAGCGGCCAGCTCGGCGCTGATCGGAGTGTCCCCACAGGCTCTCTCAGCACGACCGGCGCCGCCGGCAGTGTCCGGTCGCACCGCACCGCTCCAGCACAAGAACCGGTTGCCGGCCCCCGCGGCGCCATGGTCCGCCGACGCGAGCTTCAAGGGGGTCACGCCGCGAGACGTCCCCTCAGAGGTGGAGGCCCAAACCGACGACGTGCGGACGGGCGTCGAGACCCCGATCGGGCATGCCCCGGTCGCCGCGCACTCTCCGTTCGCCATGAACGTCGACGAGCACGGCGCCGATCACATTGAGCAAGCCCTGGAGAGCCTTGAGCGCGAGATCATCGACACGGGCGGCCTCGCGCCGGTCACGACGGCGCCGGAACCAACGCCCGCTCACCTCCAGGGCACGCAGCTCATGGCTCCGATCCCAATGCCGACTTTCCTGGCCACACCCGCACCGCTGGCTCAGATCGCCCTCGTCTCGGTGTCTGCCAAACAGCGGGCTGCAGTGAGCGCAGAGTCACCGCTGAATCCGGCGGAGACAGAGCCCGACTCCCTTGAGGACGTGTTCAACCAGGCTGTAGACCGAGCAACCCGAGACCTCACCAAGGCCGCGGCGGTCGCCAGACTTCGTGCGCTCAAGACCAAGCTCGTACCGACGCAGGCTACGACGGACACCACCCGCCAGGTCCCTCTGGAGGATGTGATGTCCCAGATGGAAGCGATGCGCGCCAGTGATCCGGAGTCCCCGGGCTCGATCTCGGAGGCCCTGGGCTCCACGCGGGTTCAGGCCGCGCCCACGCTTGAAGGGCTGCTGGCAATGAGCGTGGATCTCGGGCTGGATTCCGAGGACGAGGAGACGCCGTCACAGCCGACACCGCAGACAAGCAAGAAGCGCCCCGGCTTTGAACCCGACCCATTCCGGACCGGCGTCGGTTCGCTCGACAAGGACGCGCTCAACAACCTCTGGCGAGATTTTGCGCTCGCCAGCGAGGAGTGCGGGCGCAACCCCGCCATGTTGCGAAACGAGGTCTTCCGGGATCACGTGGTGCGAAACCACGACGCCATCTGCAGGCGCTTTGGCGTCGCGCGGGTCGCGTTCAGCGTCAAGATCAAAGACGGACGACCGGCGCTGTCGGCCCGGCCCCTTGCTGCTCAGACTGCCCAGACCGCCTGACCAGCGCCCCCGACGATCCACGCGCCGTGGGAACACGGCACCAGAATCCGCGGATCCTGGAACGCCAGCATCTCCATCGACGACCCATCCCATGTGAGAAGGTTGTCGGGCGTGAGGACTACGACCGTACCCGAGTTCAAACAGGCGCACGCGTGGGCGGCGACAAACTCCGCCTGCCGGACCAGCTCACCATCCCGGACCACCCAGACACCGGACGCCGTCGCGACCACCGGATCGCCCTCCGGCGTCAGCGTCAGGGCCAGGCCACCCATAGCCCCCAACTCGGTGACCTCCACCGCCGGGCCAGGCGCAATCTGAACGAGGCGTTCCGGCGTGAGCACAGACGCTGTTCCCGAGCGACCCACCTCCACCGACACGTGGGGGCCGCCGAGCTCGGCCAACTTCTCAACGCCGAGATCGGACGCGATCCTCCACACGCTCCGTGCCGTGGTGACCGCGATCCGGGCGGCGCCCACCGCGACACCTACCACGTCGCCGTCGAGCTCCACAGACTCCCGCTCGTGGCCCTCGAAGTCGAGCGCGGTCAGCCGCCGTGGCGGGTCCGCGATCCAGAGACGGTCGGGTCCCAACACGGCGACACCGCCGCCGTCGCCGTCCAGATTCAGCCGCCACCGCGGCTCCATCGCGCGCGCGTCGATCCCCAACACCACAGATCCCGACACAAGGATGGGGTGATCGCGACCTGTCGGCGGCATGAACAGCGCAACGCGGCCCGCCTCCGGGGTGGCCGAGGGCAACCGCAGCAGCTTGTCGCTGCGGCGAGGTCCGTCCCCACGGGTCCCGACACTGAACCGCCCGATGAGGACCTCTCCCTCGCGAGCGCAGGCGACCGCCAGGTCCCCCGAGGGCATCAATACGCCGGCCAGAGGCCGGCCCGGCAGCACCAGCTGGACCTTGCGGTGAATCGTCAGCATCTCGTTCCGGGTTCGTGTTCGGGCCACCGGACCCACGCGGAGCCATCCGCCGCGCCAGGTCTGGACCGGCAGGCTCCCTGTCCTGCGACTCTCCGGGGTATTACCGCAGACCCAGCTCCACAGCCAGTGCGCGGAACGCGGCTGGCATGCCCATTGAGCCCAGCGTGGTGGCGTCCACGAACTTTCGGGAACTGGCGACGGCCAGATCTCTGACCTGACAGATCCCCGGCACCAACACCAGCTCCCGATGGGTCAGCTGGCGCACGACGACAGGACCGCTCGCCCACTTCCTGCCCTCGAGGCCCAGCTGCTCGCCGAGCCCGCCGCTGGCCCACTCCTCCGAAGTCATCGGGGCCGACGGAAACTCCCACATCCCCCCAAAGAGCCCGTCCGCCGGCCTGCGCCGGACCAGCACGCCGCCCGACGGGCTGCGCACGATCGCCACGGCCAGGCGCAGCACCTTGCGCGGCCCGCGGACGCGCCGTTGCGGCAGCTCTTCTTCCAGGCCCTCGGCGCGGGCGACGCAGGTGTCGGCGACAGGGCACACGTGGCATCGCGGTCCCCGCGGCGTGCACAAAAGGGCCCCGAGCTCCATGAGCCCCTGGTTGAAATCGGACGCCTGCCCAGCGGGCAGGAGCTGCTCGCTCAGTGCCCAGAGCTCAGCCTTGAGTGGGGCTGCGTAGGGATCTCCATGCAGTCCAAACTGACGGCAGAGCACCCGGATGACGTTGCCATCGACGATCGGGGCGTCGAGCCCATAGGCCATCGAAGCGATCGCGCCGGCGGTGTACGGCCCGATGCCGGGCACCCCGAGCAGGCCCGCCACGGTGTCCGGCATCTCAAACCCCGGAGCGAGGCTGCGCGCCCCCGCGTGGAGCGCCCGCGCGCGGCGGTAGTAGCCGAGACCCGCCCATGCGGCGAGCACGTCGTCGAGATCTGCGTCCGCCAACGCGCGCAGACTCGGAAAGCGCGCCAGGAATCGGTGGTAGAACGGGATGACCGTCGCCACGCGGGTCTGCTGAAGCATCACCTCGGAGACCCAGATCCGGTACGGATCGCTGGTCCCGCGCCAGGGGAGATCCCGCGCGTTCTCCAGGTACCAGGCGACCAGTGCCTCAGCATACGGGTGTGTGTCTGAATTCACACCAGGTGTCTACTGTAGTCGCCACCTGGTGGCTACTCTCCCCACCACTTGTGTCGCGCCCCACAGATTTTCGGTGGATGTGTGGCCAGGTGTGCATTTTCTTTCACCTGGCCTGACCGTACAGATGGCCCGCCCCCACCGGGATCGGGCGCGATTTCGCGAATGAAATCCGCCCCGGGGGCATAGGCTGGCATGCATTCCGCATTGTAAACGCTACGAAGGACGGTTCCCAGCCACCGAAAATCAGGCGGAGCCAAACCACACCTTTTGTAGAGCCCACCGGGTCGTCTCGCCAACGGCTTATACCCTCTGCACCCGTCCTTCCCCGTACTCGTACGGGCTCGGTCTCCCACCAGTGCCGGCGCAAGCCGCGCGTCTTCCGCCTTTTGAGACTGCTCTTTCCAGCGCCCCCGAGCTTGCTCGGGGGCGCTTTCTTTCTTGGGGCGCTGCCCGCATGATTCGCCCCATGTCCGACAATGACAGCCGCGTCGTGATCCCCGCCCCAATGCTCGGCTACAAGTGCAACCTCCAGGGTTGCTGCTGCAAGGGCTGGGGCATTCCATTCAAGCCCAGTGGGCTGGTCCGGCTGGCGGAGGCCCTCGAGGAGCCCGAACGAAGCGAACGGCTCGGTTGGGGCCTGCGGGTGGTCGTGGACCAGGAGGACGAGACTCTCGAGTACTTCCACCTGGAGCGCGTGCCCCCCGATGACAGCTGCCGGTTCCTGGAGAAGGAGGGCGGCTGCGAGATGCACCGGCGCTTTGGCACCGACGCCCTGCCCGACCTGTGCATCAACTTTCCGTCCATCGCGTACGAGACCGGAGAGGAGGTGGAGCTGCACTGGGACACCGTGTGCCCGGCGGTGCTCGATGTCCTGGCCAACACCGACACGCCCTACCTCGCGCAGACCCTGGACCAGGGCGAGCGCCCCGACCTGGCGATCCGCGCCCGCGCCCCGATCGACCGCCCGTCATTGCGACTGGGTGACGTGGAGCTGAAGTGGCCCAACCTCGCGCACGTTCGCGACGTCGTTCTGGAGTCGCTCCTGGATCTGGAGCGCCCCACCATCGAGCACCTCTCCGCCATCTCGTGGTCCTTCGACCGCCTGCGCGTCTCCGGCAACTTCAAGGAGTTTGCGATCGAGTACGGCGACCCCATCGAGCCGTTCTTCGACTTTCTGGAGCTGTCGGCGGGCGCGAACGCCCCGCGGCTGCTGGCGTGGCGTTGGCAGCGCTACAAACGGTTCGTCTTTGACTTTGACCGCGACCACAACGGCCTCGACAACCTGGAGGCCTACCTGATCAACTGGTCGGAACCGCTGGAGAAGTGGATGGTCGACGCAGAGCCCATGCTGCGCCCGCTGCTCAACCGCTTCCTGGCCCACCGCTACTTCTCGGTCTTTGTCCGCAGCCAGGGGCGGGCTCGCTTCACATGGGGCAGTGTCCCCCACGCGTACGCGCTGGCGATCCGCACCGCCGCCGCCCTGTCAGGGTGCCTGGAGCGCCCGACGGATCTGGGGATCATGAAGGCCGCGCTCGGATTTGCGGACTACCACTACCGCGGCCTGCGTGTGCCGCCGGACGCGCTACCGTGGTTCACGCCGCTGAGCGCACCCGAGGCGGAGGCGAGCGAACATGAGGCCGCTGAGATTGAGCTGATGTGACCCAGGCCCGCTGACCCGCGCTACCGTGAGTGGCGAAGGCTCTCCACGAGGTGCTCGATGACGAGCATCCGGTCGCGGTTCGTCGCCCGGTTTGCGATCAGTTTGACCTCGGACAGCCCGAGCTCTTCAAGCACGACCAGCCCATCGCGCTCCAAGGCGTCCACGTCAGACACCACGTCGATCACCGCGTCGCACAGACCCAGCAGCGCCGCTGTGCGCAGCGAACCCCGGACGCGGATCAGCTCCGCCTGCCAACCGAGGGCCGCAAAACGATCCCTGGCAAACCGGCTGAGCCCGGTACCGACCCGGACCAGGTGGCGACGACCCAATGCATCCAGGCTCACGCCGGCCGGCGCGACCAGCGCGATCGGGT
>CALBXO010000322.1 GCA_937890335.1 uncultured Pseudomonadota bacterium
GCCACCGAGGGTCCGTCCACGGCGCCACGGCTGGCGAACGAACCGCGGTCTCACACCGCACATGATCAGGAACTGCCATGGGGACACGCCAAATCACACGCCTGACGATCGCCGCGTGCGTCGTAGGAATCGCGTTCGCAGCCGTCGGCTCTTCTGTCGACGCGAAGGGCCGCAAGCCCGCGGATGTCTTCAAAACCAGCATCATCCTTGCGGAATCTCCGTTCCCGCCGCGCTTCGCCAGCGACGCGGAGATGATCAAGTACGTCAACCGCGTGGACCAGAAGGAGTTCTGGGCTGAGAAGGACGGCGGCGACTGGGTCCTGTTCTATATGGCGTTCCTGGAACAGCCGCTCGAGCGCCGCGGCTACGTGGTCCAGTTCTTTGATGTCACCGATCCTGACGCACCCCTCTACGTCACCGAGACTACGTCCTGGCCGGCCAGGTCCGGCGTCCGGATCAGCGCCGGCGAGTACTCGCTCAGCGGAACCCTCTTCAAGCCCGATAAGAAGTATCTGATGCTGTTCTCCCGCTCCACGGAAGAAGCGGCGCTCGCCGAGGCCGTCTTTGTGCTCCGGGGTTTTGACCCCGCTGCAGCCGGACGCCGCGAGGCCAAGCGCCGCGAAGTCAAGGAGAAGGCAGACAGCGAGCGCAAGAAGAAGAACAGCAAGGCCACATGGACTCCGCCTGATTGGTGAGTCCCGTCACATCCGATCGAACTCTCTGTCCCAGGACTCGCGAAAATATGAAGCAATCGACACGCGCACTCGTCTTCGCCGCAGCCTTTCTGTTCGCCGCCCCGGCCCTGGGCCAGGACGCTGAGTTACAGGTCGACACCGGCGCCGACGGCATGCCCCAGTGGCAGTCCTTCGATCAGAACCACGACTTTCTGCGTGCGCACAGAGAGCGCGGCGGCATCAAGCTGGGACTCGAGCTCAAGGAGCAGGCGCGGGCACAGGGAACTCCGTTTGAGGCCATCGAGCTCAGCGACCTGGGTCGGCCGGAGTTTGGCGCCGAGATCGCGATGCGCGGCCGCAACGTCCTCGTCATCCGAGATACCGACGGCAGCATCCGCCGTAACGGTTTCGCCAGTCGCGGGTCTCAGCAGACGTGGCAAGAGGTCCTGCGGATCGTGGTCGGCACGTACGGCGATCGGTTCGACATGGTCATGGGCATGACGGAGTGGGAGGAGAATTTCGGCGCGTACTACCTGCCGCTGTCCAACGACGTGCGCGGGCTCGGGTACCAGCACCTGAGCGGCCAGCAGATTTTTGACCAGACGGGCACGCGGCTCCAGGGCCTCATCGCCATGAACTCGTACCGCACCTACCTGGGCAACCAGGGCCAGGTGTACGGCCGCATCGTGTTCCTCCAGGAGATTGGACACCGCTGGGGCGCCTTCGTCTGGTACGGCAACGGTCCCGGCGACGGCACCGACATGCTCGGACGTGACGACTCCCACTGGTCCTACTTCATGGACTCCGGCAACAGTGCCCTCGAGGGCAACACCTGGACCGACAACCGCAACGGCAGCTTCACCACCGGCACCAACGCATTTCAGCTCAGCTTCGGCGAGCTCGACCTCTACCTCATGGGCATGATGCCCAAGAACGAGGTGGACCCGTGGCTGGTCATCCGCAACGTGGACGTGCGCGGCCAGCGTGACGACTACGGCCGCACCCTCAACCCCGCCAGCCCCCCGGCCTACGGTGGCCGTACCACGGTCAACGGCGAGCGCGGGACCGTCACCATCGACGACGTCATCACCGCGGAGGGGGACCGCTCACCGGCGGTGGACCGCTCACAGAAAGACTGGAACGTCGCGACCGTCCTGATCATCGGCCAGGACTCCAACTTCGGCACCTCGGGCCTGCGCTCGGTGGAGACCATGCTCGATTTCTGGGAGTCGCTGTTCGACAACGGAACCCGCGGCGTCGGCAACCTCAACCTGACGCTCGAGGAGGGGCAACTCGGTACTGTCGGCTACGGCGAGCCCTGTGAGGACGCCGCCGAGTGCAATCCGGACGAGGCCACCACGTGCCTGAACACGGACGATGGTCGCGTCTGCTCCAAGCGGTGCGAAGGCGACAATGAGTGCGGCGGCAACGACTGTTGTACTTTCAACTTCTGCTACCCCGCCGGCGACTCGCAGTGCGAGGAAGCCAACAACGGCGGAAACAACGGCGGAAACAACGGCGGAAACAACGGCGGAAACAACGGCGGGAACAACGGCGCCAACAACGGCGGCGGCTCCAACAACGGCGGAAACAACGGGTTTACCAACAACGGCGCCGGCAACAACGGCGACTGTGAAGGCTTCGCCGACGACTGCAACCAAGGCGGCTTTGTGGACGGCAGCGGCACCGCGGGCGAGTCCTGCGCAGCCGCGCCGGGCACGCCGACCCCCGCCGCGCCCGCGGCACTCGTTGCCCTCGTCGCCCTGCTCGCCGTTCGCCTGCGTCGCTGAGAGCCATGAACTTCCTCCGCGCGGCGCTGGCCGCCCTCCTCGTAATCGCGTGGGCCGGTCCTGTGTTGGCCCAACCGACGACCACCGGATCGCCCGAGTGGGCTGACCTCGTCCACCGCATCCACGACCGCCCCGAACCCATCGACGCACGGCCTGAGCGCGGACAGCGACCCAGCTTCCAGGCGTCCACGATACGTGTCGGTCGCAACATCGTCCTCATGGAGGACACCGACGGCATCATCGAGAATGAGGGCTGGTTTGGCGCCGCTGGCGAGCGCAGCATCAACTCCATCCTGACCGCGGCCTACGAGGTTCTGGACGACGAGTACGACTTCGTCACCGTCGTCCTGAACTGGAACATTCAGGGCGTGTTCGCGTTCTACCTCCCCATCGCCAACGAGACCCGCGGACTCGGTCTGCGCAACGTGCCGCCGAACATGGACACATTCGACATGAGCGACGGCAAGATCCAGGGGTTCATGATGATGAACAACTGGCGGTTCTACCGCGGCGCCAACGACGCCATCAGCCGTGTCGTCTGGCTCCAGGAGATCGGGCACCGCTGGGGCGCGTTCGTCAATTTTGACAAGGGGACCGGCCCGCGCAACGACCTCCTGGGGCGCGATCTGGCCCATTGGTCCTACTTCGTTCACTCCGAAAACTCCGCCATGGAGGGCAACGACTGGCAGATGAACCCGGACGGTTCGTTCAGCACGTACACAAACGCGCGGCGAATGACGTACG
>CALBXO010000323.1 GCA_937890335.1 uncultured Pseudomonadota bacterium
GACTTTGCGCGCCCGCTCCGACGAGGCCACCTTCATGGCCCCACTGACGGCGCGATCTTTGAGCTTCTTCCACATGACGCCTACCCCAACAGGCGGCGCAGGAAATCGCTTCCCGGTTGCCCTGTCAAGCCAGCCCGGGCTATGACGGTGACATGCCAGAACGACAAGAGATCATCGACGCGCTGGCCAAGCTCGCCGGCGAAGCGAGCGCGGCCCTCACGAACGATGCGCTGATCGACGCAGACCCAGCCCTGTTCCGCCGAGCCCGCAAGGCATTTGGGTCCTGGGAGGACGCGGTGGTGGCGGCGCTCTGCTACACCGCGCGCGGGAAGAAGCGCCGACCGTCGCGGGAAGAGGTCGTCGCGGAAGAGCATCACCAGCGGCAGCCACAGGATGGCTGGGATGGCCTGATCTGCTTTGCCACTGCGGACCACTGCATCTTCAGCGTCCGCGGCGCGGAGCTTCCCACAATCCACCAGATTCCGGCGACGGTCGTGGAGTTTGCACCGGCGGGCCGCACATCGAAGATCCTCGCGGCGCTGAGCAACCCCGATGAGAAGTCCGTGGTCCTGTTCAGCGACAAAGGCCTGGCCTACCCGCTCAACGGACGCGTTGTCCCCGAGGCGAACCTGCCCCGCCGGACCGTGGGTGATGTGACGGGGATGCCCAGTACGGACAGCGTCGCCACCATCGTCCCTCGCGCGGACATGCAGGGCGGCAAGCGGTTTGTGCACACCACCACGGCCGGCAAGACCAAGGCGAGCTCGGTGCACGACTTCGGCCGCAACATCGACTCCGGCGCCGTCGCCTTCCTTCTGGGTCCGGACGACGCGGTCTGCTCCACCTTCGTCGAGTACCGGGACCACACCGGGGTTTTCTGTGCGAGCTCCGGCGGCAACGGAATCCAATACTCCAACGCCGAGGTCCGATCCATGGGACTGCGCGCCCAGGGTGTGAAGGCCATGGCGCTCGGCGAGTTTGAAGCGCTCGTCGGCGCGGAACCCGTGACTGGCGAGGAGCAGGTCGTGGTCCTGACGATGCAGGGGTTTGGCAAGCGGGTGTCCCTGCGCGAGTTCCGGCCGCAGGGTCGTGCCGGCCAGGGCATGATCCTGCTGCGCCCCCACGAGGCCGGGGACGAGGTCGCCGTGATGGCGGTCGTGCGCGACCTCGACAGCGACATTCTGATCTGGACCTCCGAGGGGCGCTACGTGCGCCTGGCCGCGACCGCCATTCCACTTCTCGGAAGATCTCAGAAGGCCGTCGCGGTTCTCGATATCGACAGCGGTGAGCGGGTGACGGGAACCCACGTGCTTCCAGGGTCTGGACCCGCTTGACAAGGGGCCCGACAGGGCGATATCCACCCACCATTCAACACGAAACGATTGAAGCCAACGGAGCGAAAATGAACTACTTGAACATGGCCACTGTGGTCGTGATCTGCTGCGCGGCGCTGCTGGCCTCAGCCTGTGGTGCTGGTCGCCAGACAGCCCTCGCGAAGACCGATGCCGAGCTTGTCACGGGCAAGACCCAGGGCGACTTCCAGAAGACCGTCAGCGAGGGTGACGAAGCCTGGGCTGGCCGGATGGACCGCGCCAAGACCGAGGCCGCGATCGCCAAGTGGGAAGCGGCGACGGACATCGCGACCCCGGATCTGAACGAAGACGAGCGCCGCGCCCAGCTGGCCGTCGTCTACGAGAAGCTCGCGCGGGGCTACTACTTCCTCTCCGACGCCCACGTCCGCTTCGCTGGCGGCGACGAAGACGCCATCGAAGAGGAGATGAAGGCGACGTTTGAGAAGGGCACCACGGCCGCAGAGCTCGGCCTTGGCGTCTACTCCAAGGAGTACGCCAAGGCGATCCGCTACGAGACCCCCATCCCCGAGGCGATCAAGGTCCTCGACAAGGGCGCTGTGCCCCTGATGTACTGGTACGCGACCAACGTTGGGAAGTGGGCGCTGCTCGAGGGTTTTGCGGAGATCCTCAGCCGCAAAGACAACATCAAGGCGATGATGGACTTCGCCGAGGCCAACAACCCGCTCTACTTC
>CALBXO010000324.1 GCA_937890335.1 uncultured Pseudomonadota bacterium
ACCGTCACCGCCGGCCGCCTGCTGCCGTGGGACGGCGGGCTCGTCGTCCGGTCCCTGAGCAGCTTGTACATGGTCGACGTCTCCGATCCGTCATCGCCTCGGGTGGAGACCCAGGTTCGGGTTCGTTCCCGCGACGAAGCGGTGTTCAAGGGGTCGCTCCTGACCGTCGAACGCGAGGACGACACTTTCTACCTCCGGGCCCGCACCTCGCTGGATTCCGAGCCCTACCTGAACCATCCCATGGACGCCGGTTTCGGCGACGCGGAGGTCTCGGCCGTACACCTCGCGATTGCTGAGGATACGGCGTGGGTCCAGCTCAATTCCCGCGCTCAGTCAAAGACCTTGGTCTTCGATCTCCGGGACCTGGGGAGGGTTCGTCGGGTGCAGGAGCTGGAGGGGAGCGCGCGCGTGACCAGTGTGGACGGACGGGCCGTGCGCGTCACTCCTGGGAGCGTCGGCGTCTTCGACGCGTCCGATCCGGATGCCATCCGGCGGGACGCAAGCCTGCAGTTCAACGACAATCCCTCTCTGGGGTCGGTGTTTGCGTCGGAGGACACAGATCACATCCTCGTCAGCAGCCCAGGAGAGCTGCGCCGTTTTCGCATCGACGAGTCCACGGTGCAGCTGGATGGACTCTGGGACAGCGGCGGTCGCCCCGTACAACGAGGCGGGCACCTGTTCCGGTTTGGCGCGGACGAGTGGGCCAGACGACCGGTCCCCGACATCGACATCGAGCCCGGGGTCAGCGTGCCGCCCAGCGGGACCTTGTCGTACTCGCTTCCGGACCCGCCCGCAGAGCAAGCGTACGCCTGCCGCGTCTCGGCCGGCAACTGCAGCGCCATCCAGGGGCCGGACGGCTGGCTGATAGAATGGACCGCGCCGTCCGAGCGGGGCGCGCAGTGGCTCGCCATCTTGCTCGGCGGCCCGAACCATCACCACGTCGCAGCCCGCGATCTCATCCGCGTGGAGTGATGATCCGTCGCTGACCTCGTCCGGGGTAGCGTCACGGCGTGACGAGGACCAGCGGCAAGGCCGAGCTCATCATCCTGTCCCCCAACAGGGAGTGGGCATTGAGCAGCGAATAGGGCCTCAGGTGATGCGCCGGTCGCACAACGCGAACCTGCGCCGAGCCCAGGTGGACGCAGGTATTGTCCGGTCAATCCTGGGCCACACCGCTGAGGCCATGTCTGTGCCCTATGACCACGTCCATCCAAGCGAGAAGCACGCGGCTTTGGGCCGGGTTGTGAGGCTGGATGTGGCAACTCTGTGTGGCAACACGGGCCCGGTGGCAACTACCACCGGGCCGGTGAAGCCCGACACCGACGAAGAGCGGGAAACGAGACTCGAATTCGCGACCGCCAGCTTGGGAATGGGACGGCAGTGGTTGCCGATCCCGTGACAGACGACAACCAACACGACTCAGGACAACCCGGCACGGCTGCGCGCTACTGCGGGATGTGGAGTCTGATGTGGAGTGCGTCGAGTTGCATCGAGGACATACTGGTCCCATGCCTCGCGCGCTGCCTCTGCACCCCACACGGCTCCGGACCAAGGAGCTAGAACGCGGCACGGAGGGACATGTACTCGCGCTTGCTGAGGCCGAGTGCAGCGAGAAGGGTTGAAGATGCCCGCATGGACGGGACCGCGACTCTTGGACGGCCACGCCCGAACGAAACCCGCGACACGCTCTGTCGCTGGGTGCCTGCACCTTCCAAGCATGGAAGTTCAAACAGTGCGCGTCGCCGGTGCCGTAACCCTCGGCTTCTGGATCGCGGTTGGTTTCTGGCTGGCCTCGGTCGTGTTCGCGGCGATTGCGGCGATGATCGCGCTCGGCGGTCTGGCCCTGCTGACTGTGCTGGGGTTGGCTGGGGCGGCGGGAGCTGGGTAGGAGCCCGCGGGCAGCCGTCATCAGAACCGGCTGCTTCTGCCGTCGGCAACAAGGTCGGGTTGGATTCGTGTACGCAAAAAGTAGGCGGTGTCATGGGAATCGAGCACTACATCTGGGTTGACTCCTCCGGTCGTGAGTGGGGAATCGAGCATCACATCTGGGTTGACCCCTTCGGTCGTGAGTGGGGAATCATGCTCACCGCCTGGGGCACTCACCCGGAGTGCATCGCGTGGGACTGGAAGCTCGAGCCACCGGCAGACTGGCAGCGGGGCAACGGGTACGGGATGACGAAGCGGCACGCACTCCTGAATGCGCGACGCGCCGCCCGCCGTCGCGTTGAATGGGAGATGGAGCCGTGCCCAATGGGCCCCAACTCCTGAAT
>CALBXO010000325.1 GCA_937890335.1 uncultured Pseudomonadota bacterium
GACGGCGCCGAGCAAGACATCCTGCAGCCGCAACGGCCGCGACCGATGTTGGACGAACAGCGCGGTCGCGTAGACGCCAAAGGCCAGCGCGTAGCCCCAGAGCGAGGCGGACATCGCGAGGCGGGGCTCGGGTAGCCAGGTGGAGGCGGCGAGGAAGACGAAGACCGCGATCGCGGCGGCGATGAGTCCCGCGCGGGGAAGCGTCACGGCGCGGGGGCCGGCGCTCTCTTGCGGAACAGGCGGCTGGTCTGCAGCCAGCTGGACAGGCCCACGTACAGGAAGCCGAGCTGGAAGAGCAGCAGGAACGGCAGGCTGGCCGCCGCGGACACGCCTTGCGCGAGCGCGTAGAAGACCGCGACCCCGAACCACAGCGCGAAGCTGAGCTCAATCGCAGGCATGAACGTCATGCGCTTGATGTACGCGCTGGCCATCCAGGACTGTGTCTTGGACTCGGTGGTGACGGCGTATTTGGGGGTGCGGACGAAGGGGGTCTGGTGGCCGACGAGCGCCTCGATGACCGCCTTGCAATTGTTGACGCTAAGTCCAATTCCAACGCTGAGCACGGCCGGCAGGAACCGGATGGAATCCCACCAGCTGCGTCCGTTCTCGCGCTGCGAGAGTACGTAGAAGAAGCAGACGGAGAAGGTGGCCAACGCGAAGACGGGCAGGTCCACCAACATCGTCTCGTGCCAGCCACGGTGAATGCGGATGACCGTAGCCAGCGGCATCAGGAGGGACAGCACGATCATCAGCAGATAGGCGATGTTGTTGGACAGGTGCGTGAAGGCCTCAAGCTTGACCTTGAACGGCAGATCGCAGCTGAGGATGTAGGGAAGAAGCTTGCGCGCGGTCTGGATGGAGCCCTTGGCCCACCGGTGTTGCTGCGCCTTGAAGGCGTTCATCTCGACCGGGATCTCCGCCGGGGCCAGCACGTCCTTGAGGAACACAAAGCGCCAGCCCTTGCACTGCGCCCTGTAGCTGAGGTCGAGGTCCTCGGTGAGCGTGTCGTGCTGCCAGCCGCCGGCGTCCGCGATGACCTCGCGCCGCCAGATGCCCGCAGTCCCATTGAAGTTGAAGAACCGGCCCGAGCGGTGCCGCGCCGTGTGCTCGATGACGAAGTGCCCATCCAGCAACACCGACTGGATCTCGGTGAGCATGGAGTGGTTGCGGTTGATGTGGTCCCAGCGGGCCTGAACCATCCCGATGCCGTCGTCGGTGAAGTGGTCCATCGTCTTGCGCAGGAAGTCCGCCGGCGGAATGAAATCTGCGTCGAAGACCGCGATGAACTGGCCCCGTGCCTGCTCCATCCCGTTCTCCAACGCGCCGGCTTTGTAACCCGTACGGTCGGTCCGGTGGATGCATTTGATGTCGACGCCGAGGGCCTTCCAGCGGGCCACCGCGGCGCGGGCGATGTCCACGGTGTCGTCCGTGGAGTCGTCCAGCACCTGAATCTCGAGCCTGTCGGCCGGCCAGTCGAGCGCCGCGACCACATCGATCAACCGCTCGATGACGTACCGCTCGTTGAAGCACGGCAACTGCACGGTGACGACGGGAAGCTCGTCCTCGGCGTAGTTGCGCAGCGGAACGGGTACGTCGTCTTTGTGCTTGTAGTACAGCCACGCCATCTTGTAGCGATGCAGGCCGTAGAAGCTCAGCATCACCAAGACCGCGAAGTAGACGACAAGGAGAACGGTTTCGAGAATGAGCACGAGTTTGGGGTCGGTTTCCTTGGGTAATGCCGCCGTCGAATCTTGCCTGGCGCGGCGTGCGCGAGAGGGAAGCAGCACGCCCGTGCGATGTCAAGCGTAGGGCGATGTGGTGAAGATCCCGGTCGTTGCCGACGCGTCGAAATCCGTGCCGTATCGCCTTGCGGGACGTCGCTTTCCAGTGCTACAAGTGTGGAGCTTTTTCACCTCCACGGAATGTAACCGTGGCGCCTGCCGTGTAGATGCCCGAGAGGGAAAGAACATACCTCGAACGCATGCTCGACGAACTGCTCGACGGACACCGTCAGAGCATGAGCGCCGGTGTGCACGAAGATCCCCTGGCCGTCCTGGTGGCTCACGTGCTTGTGCGGGACACCGACGCCGCGGAGTCCGTGGCGCAGGCCCTGGAACAGGAGCTGCTGCTCAAGGCGGGGCGGGCGTATTTTGCCCTCTTGACGGAGAACGATCGGCTGCCGATTGGCAACCAGCTCACGGAGACCGAGCTGGCCTTGCCGCGCAACCTTCTGCTCGACTTTTTCACCGGCGGGGAGAGTGTCCAGGCGAGGGCACAGGAGGTGCTGGGGCTGGTGGAGCGCAAGTTCGCCGACCGCGCCTTCCAGCAGGCGACCATCCTGCTTCAGCTGTTTGAGACCGACCCGGCGATTCGCCTCCAGAACGAGCGAAAACTGTTCTACGAGGACATGATTCAACGCCTCGGCGTGCGGCGCCGCGATCCGCTTTCCCACGACGATGTCCAGGGCATCCGCGAGCACTTTGGCGAGATCGCCCGCGCGCTGCGCTCCGACGGTGCGTTCGCTACGCCGGTCGAGGAGCAGGTGTTCGGCGCAGAGGACGCGCTGACCCAGACTTTGGACGAGATTCCCACCGTCCCCGCGGAGACGACGGACCACTTCGTGCCCCTGTTGCGCTCCCTGGATTGGCTGGCACAGGAGCAGGGCCTGCATTTCTGCGTTCTGACGCGCCCACCGGGCGAGGTGGAGTCGTGGGCTGGCGCAGCGCTGGGCGGAGACGCGGCCCTCGCGCACGCCATGTCGATGGTCGTACCTCCGCTGCGTTGGCGCTCTCCCGGAGACTCTGGGCGGCCGTTGCTGCCAGTCCTCCGTGACCACGTCAGCCCAAGAGCGTTGCGCGAGTATGTGCGGACGCTCACCAAGGCGGTCTACTTCATCCTTCTCGCGGTCGGCGACACCGGTCTCGAAGGATATCTGGACAGCTACTTTGACTGGGCGCACGAGGTGTTGGAGGTGGACGCCACCGCGTTCATCGACCGCCTGCATCGCGAGTCTACTCTCGGTGAGAAGACGCTCAACGAGACCCTGGACTCGATCTTCG
>CALBXO010000326.1 GCA_937890335.1 uncultured Pseudomonadota bacterium
ACCCATCCTGTCCGACGACGACGACGTCCTCGCCACGAACCATCACGACCTCGCCGTCCAGTAGAAGCGCCGCCCCCGAAACGCCTGCGAACCCAACCTCCAACGCGGACAGCCCGCTCCGGGCCGCTGCCGCGCCCCCGCCCGCCACGACGATGCCAGATCGGCCCGGCACCTCTCGACCGGCCACCAATGTCCCGCCCCGCCCGTTACTCGACCGGAATCCGAGGAGAAGATCTCCTCTTCCTGCAGTGCGCAGGACCAGGACGCCGGCGCCCTGCGCAGACAGGCTGCCGCCGACGAAACCGCGGACATCCACCACGTTCAGGGAGCTCGCGCGGTCAAAGGGGAGACGCGGCGAGGACGCATGCCCGCCCAGGGCCTCAATCCGAGACCCCGACGTGATGGGGGCCTCGGCGACGGCCAAAACACGGTCCGACGGGTCGAAGAAGAGCAGTCCAGCGTCATCGCTGGCACCGATCAGAATGGGGGCCGCCGCCGGGTAGTAACTGCCCATGGCCAGACGATCCAGGGCGAGCACGCCCGCACCGGGGCCAATGAACGTGGCGGCCCGCCCCGACTCCACCTGGAACAGCTGAATCTTGAAGCGCGACCCCAAGGCGAGCAGCGCGCCACCGTCTGGGGTGGGTATCGTGGCCAGGTTCCGGAACAGCTCAAAATTGGTCCCCGACGTGCGATTGACGATCACGCTCGGGTGACCCGGCGGCGAAACATCGTCGCCGACGATCAACCCGGGCGGGAGGTAGGCCAGCAGTTTGCCCGTGGCATCGTCGGTCAGAATCGTGGCCTTGCGCCCGTGAATGCTGTGCACGACCGCCCCGCCCGGCCGCCCCAGCCGCGGCACGGTTCCATCGCCGCCGGCGACGACCACAGCGACGTCGGACCCGGCCTCCACGCGATCCACCGTGCCCTCATCGCGCCGTGAGAAGAAGTAGTGGTCCCGGTAACGGCCGAGCCCTCCGGCGGCCCGGGCGCCGACACGTGCCGCGGGCTCCAGCACTGCGTCGATCTCGCCGGCGCCGAGACTGTCCAGCTGCGCGACCAGCCGGTGCGGCGACCCGCGCGAGAAGAAGTACATCTCGATGGCGCCAGCATCGCGTCGCGCGAGGAGGCTGTTCCCTGGGGCGAACTCCAGATTTCGGTCGCGCGGGGGCGCAGCGTCATCGAGGCTGAAGCCCCCACCCGCCACGTGCACCAACACCGCTCCGGGCGCGAGCACATCGGGGACCAGCAGCACCCTACCCGTCCCGCCCTCCGCGATGACCAGACCTCCGGCACCGTCCGCTGCCACGAGCGATCCCAACCCCAGCCGGAGTGGGGAGCGCCGCGCGGCCTGCCCCGGCAAAGAAGTGCCCTGGGCGCCGCTTCCCGCGACGCGGCGAAGGAGGTCTGTGCCGTCGCGAAGACCGGTGGGGCAGCTGTAGACCGCGTCCCCCGAGATAACGAACAGTCTCCCACTGCGCGGCTCCAGGGCGGCGGCGGTCACTCCGGAGAGGTCGGCTGCGCCAATGGCGAGGCCGTCCGTTGGCGTCAGTCCACCGGGGCCCGCGCCCACCCGCACAGCCACGGCGTCGCCGTCCTCAAACGTCCACAGATCTCCGTCCACACCACTGAGGAGGAAGCGACCGCGACCGTCCGCGCTCAGGATCCGGCCAAACTGCTGCCCATGAACGCTAACCGACGGTACCGTCGGTATCCACGTAGAGCCGGACCGGCCCGGGGTCGCGGACGCCAGCTCGAGGCCTGCGTCCAGCGCCGGGGACGGCTCGGGCGTGAGTCCAAACCGCAGCAGGCGCCAGCCGTGCGCCTGCGCCACGACGACCGTGTCCCGGTCCACCACAAGATTGACGGGGTCCAACAGGACGACGCCGGGCGGGGTCGGGTCGGGAAAGCGCGCGGTCAGGACCGGTGCGTCGACACCACCGGTATCGGAGCACGCGGCGAGAACGACCAGGAAGAGCGGTAGGTGTCGCACAGGATGGTTGTACCAGAACCGTCGCGGACAGTCCGCCCGCGAAGCGCACTCAGACCCGGATGGCCCCGACGGCGCGAATCTCGGCGCGCGGGTCGATTTCCTTGTACGAGAGGACCGCGAGGTTGGGGATGAACCGCTCGATGAACGTGCGCAGTTGACGGCGCAGGTCCGGCGCCGTCAGCAGGACGGGAACCGTATCGGTCGCTGCGGCGGCGGCGTAGATCTGCTCGATGTTGCTCAGGAGGTTCTGGGCAATGTTCGGGTCGAGAGCCGGCGAGCCGTGCGGCGTCTGCCCGCGGCGGAAAAGCATCTCCGTGCTCTGGTCCAAGGTCAGGACGTGGAGCACGCCGTCCTCGTCCGCGTATTTGCGGGTGATGCTGCGCCCGAGTCCCTGGCGGACAAACTCCGTCAGAATCGACGTGTCCTTCGTGTGCGGCGCGTGGTCCGCGAGGATCTCGAGAATCGTCCGCAGGTCGCGCACCGAGATCTGCTCCTGGAGGAGCTGGCGCAAGACCTTGACCACGTCGCCCACCGTCAGGTGCTGCGGAATCAGCTCCTCAATGACCTTGCTGTTCGACTCGCCAAAGAGGTCGAGCAGCTCCTGAACTTCCTGACGCCCGAGCAGCTCGTAGGCATGTTGGCGCAACAGCTCGGCCAGGTGCGTGGCCAGCACGGCGCTCGGCTCCACCACGGTGTACCCGGCGAGCTCCGCCTCGTCGCGCTGCTCCGGCGCGACCCACAGCGCGGGCAGGCCAAATGCAGGCTCGTGGGTGGGAATCCCGTCCAGGTCGGCGTGAACCACGCCGGGGTCAATCGCCAGCAGCTTGTTGGCCAGCAGCTCACCCTGTGCGACGAGCTCGCCCTTGAGCAGCAGCCGGTACTCAGACGGCTG
>CALBXO010000327.1 GCA_937890335.1 uncultured Pseudomonadota bacterium
TGATGCACACGCAGGTCTGCACGGGCAGGACATCTTCGGGACACAAGTCGCTGTCGATGACGTAGTCGTAGCCTGCCCAGTACGCCACGTAGGCGTCCCCGAGGTACGGTTCGAGAATCGCCCACGCGCGGTCTATCTGCTCCAGGGCCAAATTCAGGTCGATGTTTGCGTTCATGTCACGTTCCTCAATTTTCTGAGCTTTCTGTTCTCGTCTAGAACCGGGATCGCCATCGTGGCGACCGGTTCCCCGGGCAAGGGTCGCCCCTCGTCCAGCGACGCTGGGTCTTTGCGCCCGAATCACAGGCTCCGGATGTCCGGCTTTAGTTGCCACATCAGTTGCCACATCAAATGTGGCACAGCGGTCTGACGGTGGCGGTCTAGTTCCTTTCAGTCCCGTCTACCACGAGCTCGAGCTCGTGCTGCCGCGGGTCCTTTTTCGGCTTTCATCGACTCCACCGCGGTGTCCACCGTCGGCAAGCCGGTCATGACCAGGACCTGAAGCCGCGGGCTGTAGTCCCGCATCATCCGCAGCGTTGTCACGCCGTCCATGCCCGGCATGTTAAGGTCGACTATGGCGATGTCCACAGGTTCTCGCCGTAAGAGATCGAGCGCCCTGTTGCCATCCTCCGCCTCGTGGACCGCAAAGCCCGCGGAAGACAGAGAGCGCGACAGGAGTCTGCGGATCGCTGGCTCATCGTCCACCACCAGCACGACACCCTGCTGCTCCGTGATCACGATTCCCCCCCTGCGCGGGAAACCACAGCCGGGTGCAGGTGCCCTGGCCCAGGCGGCTCGTCATCTCGATGTGGCCGTTGTGTGCGTCCACGATCTTCCGCACGAGGCTCAGGCCAAGTCCGGTGCCGCGCCCCGCCTCCTTGGTCGTGAAGAACGGCTCAAACACGCGGTCCAGCATGGCGGCATCCACGCCGGATCCGGTGTCCTCCACAGTGAGCGTCACCCCGAGTCGCCCGTCCCGCGTGGCCACCTGCGCATCGACCGTGACGAGCGCACCGGGAGCGCACGCGTCCAAGGAGTTCTTGACCACGTTGACCAGACACGATTCCACCGCGGTGACGTTGACGTACACGGGGGGCAACCCGCGGCCGTCGGCCACGCGCATCTCCACACGGCGACGCCGGGCCCTGCCCGCCAGCAGCTCGGGGACCGATCGAAACAGATGGGACACTGGCACCCACTCCTGGACCCCCACATCGTTGCGGCTGAAGTTGAGCAAGGTCTGAACCAGGCGAGCGCAGCGCTGCGCCTCGCGTTCGATCGCCTCCAGCGCGGCATGGTCCGGATGCGTCGGCGGCGTGGAGACCAGCAGCGTCTGCGCAAAGCCAATGACCACAGCCAGCGGGTTGTTGATCTCGTGGCTCAAGCCGGCCATCAGCGTCCCAACAGCCGCCAGTTTCCCGGAGTGAACCAGTTGTTCCTGTGCCTGGCCCAGCTCCTCGAGCGCCAGGGCGTTCTCCAGCGCCGCGCCCGCCATCGTCGCGACAAACTTCGCCAGCCTCTCCTCCTCGACCCCGTACAAATCCGTGAGCTGCGAGGTGGTGACATAGACGCAGAGCGTGTCCTTGTCGCGTACGCGCACGGGCACGCACATCGCCGACCGGACGCCGGAGAGCACGAGGCTCTCCGTGCTCGACGCCGCCACGTCTGCCGAGGCGAGGACGAGCTCACCCTCGCCCAGCGCGCGCCGGACGGCCGTCGCGCTCACGTAGCCATCCACGTCGCCGGCAACGACCTCTACCGCGTCTCCTTCCAGCCGTAGAATCGAACAGGTCTCCGCGCGCAGCAGTGTCGTAGCCGCCGCATGCGTCGCGCGGTAGACCTCCGCACGTGTCAGCGCCGTCGCCAACTCGCGGCCCACGTCCAGCAAGGTGCTGAAGCGGTCCACAAGCGAGAGACTCGGACCGGCTGGGACCGCCGGAGCGGACTCGTTCACGGTCATGGAGCGTACGGCGAGATCACCGGCGTCCGCGTCCGTTGCGGCACCGGGCCAACCGAGGTCCAGTCCGATGACGCCGCGAGCGTGGCGGGTCTGTGCTGCCTCGTAGCCGGCACCGAGGCGCTCCGCCTCCGCGAGGCTCTTGTCCAGGTAGCGCCGCGCGGAGGGACCGTTTCCCGCCATGGCGGCCAGCAACCCCATCTCGCGCAACGCGTGGGGCCGGTTGTTCTGGTACCGGCGCGCGCGCGAGACGGCCTCCTTCGCGGCGGCGCGCGCCTGGGACAACAACAGTTCCCGCCGCTTCGGGTCCCAATCCGGCACCGTCGTCGCGAGCCGTCGCCGTGCCGTTGCCAGCCAGCACGGTACCGGCGCGACGTAGTCGCTGCGCAGATCACGCCCTATCTCCATGGCCTCCTCGAGGGTCGCCACGGCGCCAGCCAGGTCATCGGCGCCGAGCTGCCGCAAGGCCTCGGCCTGCAGCACAAGGCTGCGGGTCTGCTTGTCCTCCAGATGGCGCGCCAGCTCTCGCTCGACGATCCGGGTCGGCACGCGGCCGCCCGTGGCCTTCGACCACAGCTCGACGCCCTCTCCAATTGCCTGGAGATCCCCGCCATCACAGCCATCGCGGTGCAGCTGCCGGCCAATCGCCAGAGCCTCGGCAAACCGCCCCTGACGCAGAAGACTCAGGCCCACATGGTAGCTCGCGGTGTGCAGCTCCCAACGGTCACCGGTGCGATCGAGAAGGCGAATCGCCTCGCGCCCGGCCGCCTCAGCCTCCCGCACGCGCCCAGCTGCATACAAGACGATTCCCAGGAATGCCTGCGACTGTCCCTGCCCCCAGAGGTCGTGGCTTGTACGTCGCATCTCGAGTCCGCGGCGCGCGTACTGCACGCCCCGGTCAAACAGCCCCGGCACGGTCATGGCGACGCCGTGGTTGGCGTAGGCCTGGGCCAGCTCCGGGCACGGCGGGTACCGCTCTGCCTGGTTGACCTCGCGCAGGAGTGTCCAGAGAACGCGGACAATCCCGTGTTGAAACCAATAGGGGTAGGCCAGGCGGCTATAGAGACGCACGGCGAGCAGCTGCTCCTGGGCCCCCTCGAGCGAACGCCGGCCGCAGAACAAGCGTGGCGCCACGGTGTGCGCAAGCTGCACGACGCCTTCCCAGGCGACGAGCACGAGGAACATCGCGGTCGCCCGTGGAACGTACCGGCCGAGGCTGCGCAATCCGCGTTCGATGGCGACGCTGGCCGCGGCCATGTCCCCGCGCTTGAACGCCAGTTCCCCGAGCTTCGCGTCCACCAGCGCGGTCTCGTGGCGACCTTGGGCCTGCGCGCGCGCGCGTTGCAGGAGCTGCCCCGCCTCCTCGTAGCGACCGCGCAACATCAACACGGTGCCGAGCCCCTGGTGCACGACGCGCTCCGTCTCGCGACCCAGCGAACCGGCGCCCATGGCAATGCGATAGTGTCGCTCCGCGACCTCCAGCCCATGGAGCTGCCGGGCCTGCTCGGCTGCGGCCACGGCGTAGGGGAGCGCACGCTCCGCCGCGCCCGCCGCGTCAAAATGGTACGCGATTTCAAACACGGAACCTGGGGCGACCCGTTCCAGGTATTCGGCCGCCTTCTGGTGGAGACCGCGCAGCCGCTCGGCCTCGAGCCGGATCAGGAGCGCCTCGCGCAGTTTGTCGTGGACAAAGGCGCCGCGCCCGGTGCCGTGGTCGATCCAGACGATGTGTCGCTCAGCGGCCAGATTCAGCGGAACCGCCAGCTCCTCTGGGGTCGCCCCAAGAAGCTGGGAAGCGGTCTCCAGCCCAAACTCCTTGCCCAGCACCGCGCACACGGTCAGCGCGTCAAGCGCGGCGGGCGGCAGCACGTCCAGACGCCGCGACAACAGCACCGCGGCGCGGCGCGAAGACTGGATGTCAGCCAGGGCATCGGCTTCCATCCGCCACAAGTCATCGCGGCGCTTCAGAGCCCCCATCTCCACGAGGCCGCGCAGCAGCGCCGTGGCCAGGAACGGGCTCCCTTCGCTCAGTCGCACCAACGCGTCGAGGGCGACCTCGGGGAGCTTGCCAGCCATCGACTCGGCCAGCGCCCTCACCCCGGCCGCCGTCAGCGGCGCCAGCTGGAGATGCGCTGTGGTGCGGAGGGCCAGCAGCGGGGCTCCTACGGCCACTTCTTCCGTGCGGTAGGCAATGACCACGGCCACGTGGTTGCCCGACTCGTTCCACGTCCGCCGCCACTCGGTGAGCACCTCGATGCTCTGCTCGTCGGCCCACTGACAGTCGTCCAGGACAACGAGGATGGGCCGGTCCGCGCTGCCGAGCGCCTGGAGCAGCCGGGCTATGGCAAACGACGTGCGCGCGGCCCCATGCTCCTCCCGGCCGGGCACGATCTCTGTGCGCGGACGCAGGACCGTGGCCAACTCCGGGAACGCCTCGCAGACGGGCTCGACGGCATCGCCCAGCCGCTCCCGGACACCCTCGCCGAGCTCACCGTCCGTGCGCACCGCGTCCACGATCCCAGCGAAAATCTGAAGTGGCAGTCGCGCCGCGTGGTCCGTGGCCTGCCCGCGAAACACCCGCAGCCCCGCCTGTTCGGCGACCACGCCCAGCTCGGTCAGAACCCGGGTCTTTCCCCCGCCCGAAGCGGCCGACAGGAAGGTCAGCGACCCCGAGCCCGACACGGCCCGCGCGAGCTGCTCCCGCAGAGCGACGATCTCGGTCGAGCGGCCGACAAAGTCAGCCTCCGTCAGCGACTCCCGGCGGTCGCCGAGCCCGATGACCACAGTGGGGTCCGCTTCGCCCGACGCCAAGCGAGTCGCCACGCGCACCAGGTCGTCGAGCGCCGCGGTCGCGGTCTGGTAGCGCTCCCGTGGGTCGGAGCGGAACAGCCGCTGGACCATCTCGTCCAGGGCCCGCGGCACCTGCAGCCCGAGCGCCCGTAGCGGCCGAGGTCGCGCGCCCAGGTGTTGGCGCAAGACCTCTCCCATGGTCCGGCCGTCAAACGCCGGCCGCCCCGACAGGCACTCGTAGGCCAGCGCGCCCACCGCGTAGAGATCCGACGCCTCCGTGACGGGCCGGTCGATCAGGCCAGCCTGCTCCGGCGCCATGTACCGTGCGGTGCCGACCGGCACGTCCCGAACCAGGGCGTCCAGCTGGTGGCTCCAACTCAGTCCAAAGTCGACCAGGCGCGCACGAACCACGTCGCCGACGGAGACGAGAATATTGGACGGCTTCACATCCCGATGCAGGACGCCCACCGCGTGCGCCTCCTGCAAGGCCGCGAGCACGTCGCGGAGCACTGCCAGCGTGTCCGCCACATCGAGCCGGCCGCGTTCCAGTCGGGCCCCAAGATCCTCGCCTTCAACCCGAGGGGTGACGACGTAGAGGTGGCCGTGGTCCCGGCCCATATGCACCAGCGGCACAATGCAGTCGTGACGCAGCGAGCGCAGCACCATGCCCTCGTGCTCAAGTCTCACCTGCGCCGCGCGCGGTACGCCGCTGAGGGCCACCGTCTTGATGACGACCGCGGCGTCGAGCTCCCGATCCCAGCCGTCCAGGATTACCGTGTCGGGGCCGTCCTTGATGACGCCACGCGCCTCGAACCGCCCTGCATAGACCCCGGCATCGTCGGAGTCCGTCCCCGGCGCAACGCCCTCCGCGACCGGTCCCGACGCACGCAGCTCCTGCGTCGTCCGGGCGCCCCCACTCTCGAGCGCGCCGAGGCTACCCGTCGGTGGAGGAAATTCGCCGGTCCAATTGCGTCCGTCCAATCGTGCCGTCTCCGTTCGTTCTGTCCTGCGTACCGCCTACGCGGATGTTCGCAAACACCGTGCCACCGCAGCGGCGACCATCGTTTCGACGCCTGCGTCGTGCCCGTGGGCGACTGCTCCACAAGCGCGACGCAAACGAGAGTACGCTCGACTGTAGGCCGACTGTAGGCCGACTGTAAAGCGACAGTTACTGTCAGAACCCGCGTGTGACACCCAACGTGATGATGTGCCAGGTAGACGTCACGGGGGGATCGCGCCTCACGCCGTCGATGTCCGGTTCAAGTCCGTTGATGACGGGAAACTGGTAGCCCAGCTCAAACAGCCAGAAGCCATCAAAGCGCTCGTCCCAGTGCAGGTAGCCGGCGCGGGGCGAGGCCCGCAGCAACGCGCCAGTACTGTCGGGCAGTCCGACGGAACCGAAGTTGACGCCCATGCCGAGGGCCAATCCCGAGGCGGACAGGTACCGACCGAGCACCTCAGCCTCGAGCAGAAGTCCCACGTGCGTGGCCCCCTGCCCGGTCAGGTCCGTCGACACCAGGCGGTCGTTCTCAAAAAACAGCGCGCCGGCTCCCACGCGGGCCTCGAACATGACGCGGGGCGCAACCATATGAGACAGGCCGACCCACACAGGGCCCAGCCCCCAGGCCCTGTCGTCAAACGTCCCGACCCGCTGGTCGATACGCCCCTCGTTGTCCAGCGTGCTGACCGACCCGCTGCCCAGCCACAAAGACGAACCAGCGCCGACCAGCGCGTACTGCTTGCCCACCGGCGAGCGCACGATGAGGGTCGGCTGGTCGGCAGCGTCAGCGGCGGCAGGGACCACCAGAAGAAGACCGACCAGAACGATGAAGAGGCGTGCGTGCATCTCAACCAGCTGCGGCCAGAAGCGGGTAGCTCAACCCGCTCAGGATGAAATCCAGGATCACGACGGACAGGGAGCAACTCACCACCGATTGGGTGGTCGCCCACCCCACACCGGCCGATCCACCGTGGGTGCGCAGGCCTGTGTGCGACGCCACCAGCGGAATGGCCATGCCGTAGGCAAGGGCTTTGACCAGGCAAACCGCCACGTCCAAGACGCTCACGAACGCGAAGTTCACGAAGGTATGCGGGTTCACATTGAACGCGTACAGCCCCGTGAACATGCCCGCCAGGTAGCAGACGAGGACCGCGTAGATCACGAGCACGACCATCATGATTGTGCCGGCAATGAAGCGCGGCACGACGAGGTACTCCACCGGCGGCGCCGAGTTCATCCGCATGGCGTCGACCTGTTCGGTCACCACCATGGAACCGATCTCCGCCGCGATGCCGGTACCCACCCGTGTTGCGATCATCAACGCCGTGATGGTCGGGGCAAACTCCCGCAGCAAGATCTGCAGGAACAGCGCGCCGAGCAGCTGGAGATCGCCGGTGATCTTCTCCGCCTGGAAGCCCGCCTGGAACACGAGAATCATGCCGAGGAAGCCGAGCGTAAACGTAATGAACACGATGGACTTGTTGCCGATCTCGTACATCTGCGCGGCCACGGCGTCCCACCGGATCTTGCCGCGCAACATGTATTGGAACACCAGCGCGGCCATGCGGGCGACGCCCGTCACCTCGCGCCATGTGTAGACCACGGGCTCGCCGATCGCGGAGAGGAACCGCCCCGCGAGGCCAGGCTGTGCGGGCTGGCTCATTGCATGGCCCACGTCATGAAGTAGTCGATCACGAAGATTGCGATGGCCGAGGCGACGACCGAGTTGTTGACCGCGCGCCCCACGCCCACCGCTCCGCCTCGGACCGTCAGACCGAAGTGACACGAGATCACTGCGATGGCGACCCCGAACGCGACGGCTTTGTACACGCCCGACAGGAAGTCCTGCAGAGTGATGAGCGTGACGATCGACTCAAAATAGACCCGTGTATCGACCCCCAGCAGCACCTCGCCTGTGAGGGCGCCGCCGACCAGCGCGGTCAAGTCGCCGACCACCACGAGCAGCGTCAGCATGATCATCATCGCGATGAAGCGCGGGATGACGAGGTACGACACCGGGTCGATGGCCAGCGCGCGCAGAGCATCGATCTGGTCTGTAACCATCATGGTGCCGAGCTCCGCGGTGTTGTTGGCCCCCACGCGGCCGGAGAACATCAGGCCAATCATGATCGGCCCGACCTCGCGCAGGATCGAGTAGCCCGCCCCCCAACCGAGCAACCCCTCGGCGCCGTACTGTTTGATGTACAGGCCGGACTGGATGACCATGATCGCGCCGGTGAACGCCGCGGTGACGAGCACAATCGGAAAGCTCTTGACCCCAACGCGGTACAGGTTCGCCCACGTCTCCGGCCCATCGGCACGCGGGGGCAGACATCGGCGCAAGATCTTGAGCAGCATCATGACGACGCCGCCCACGTCAAAAGCCAGGCCGTTGAACGCCCCGCCGATTGCAGCCAGACCGCGACTAATCATCGCTGAATCCGTCCCAGAACTGTCGCACCAGACGATCGTCTGAGGCCTCGATCTCGTCCCGCGTCCCGTGGAAGACGAGCCGCCCGTGATCGAGCAGGGCGAACCGGTCACAGATGGGTTTGATCCCGTCGATGTCGTGGCTGATGGTGATGGCTGTGGTACCGCCGTCCTGCTGCATCCGCCGGAGGTGGATGAAGATTTTCGAGCTCGTCACCGGGTCCAGTCCGGCCGTTGGGTCATCGTAGAACAGCAGCGGCGGCGCGGGAATCACGGCCCGACAAAAGCTGACGCGTTTCTTCATCCCTCCGCTGAGCTCGCGGGGATACTGGTGCGCAATTCCGGGAAGGCCCACCAGCGCGAGCTGCTCGCGCACGCGCGCCTGGATCTCCTCCTCCGGCACGCCGCCCCGCTGTCGGAGCGGAAACGCGATGTTTTCCCCGACGTTCATGGAATCGAACAACGCGTAGTTCTGAAACACCATGCCGATGTTGAACCGCAGCTGTGCCAGTTTGTGCGCGTCCAGTGTTCCGACGTCGTGCCCATCGACCAGCACGCGCCCTTGGTCCGGCTCCACCAGCCCTGCGATGATCTTGAGAAGCAGGCTCTTCCCCGCCCCGCCGGGCCCCATCAGGCCGAGGTTGCTGCCGCTCGGGATGTCCAATGTGACGCCATCGAGCACCGTCGCCCCGAGGTAGTATTTGGTGATCCCCTCGACGCGGATCATGGGGTCGCCGGGACCCAGTGCGCTCAGAAGTGTCATGGCGTCTCCACGACAAACGGCTCCACCCCGGGTCTGGCGAGCACACCGCCGGGCGCCTCGTCCGCGCAGCGGGTGACCCAGCGAGACTCGGGCTCCTCGAGTCCCAGGTCCACGCACGCACGGCGCGCGCCCTCCAGAGCGCCGGCCCGGTGGCGGCACACCGCCACATTGAACCGCGCGTCGTCGCGCAGGATGCTGTTGGGGAAGTCACGGTAGAGTTTCCGGAACTCACGCTCCGCGCGCTCAGTCTGCCCGGCCTCGTACAAGAGGATGCCGCGCCAGAACCGCGCGTCGTCCGCCAGATTGCTCTCGTAGATGCCCACCTGCCAGCTGCTGTCCCGGTCCTCTGTCAGCAGCTTGAGCTGGACCAGGGCCGGCTCGAGCCGGCCGCGGGCCACGAGCAGCTCGGCCAGATGCCAGCGCGCGTCGTCGGCCAGTCCGGTCTCGCCATGCCTGGCGAGCATGACCCGATAGGCCTTCTCCGCCGTGTGGACGTACCCGGCACGGCGCAGCCGTGCGGCCATCTCATACAGAAGGTTGTCGCCGAGGTTCGTGTGCCCGATGGCGGCGTAGAGCCGGTCCAGCAGGGCCAACGCCCCAGGGAGGTCGCCCTCGTCATCGTGAAGCCCGAGCAGGTCCAGCACCGCGCGGTCGGCCACCGCCCGTTCGGGGCGCGACACCACAAGGCGCTCCCAGACGCGCCGCGCGCCGGGCCTGTCCCCGTATTGGTCCAGGAGAACCCTCCCCGCCCTGTACGCAGCGCGGGCGGCGTACTCGTCGCGCTCGCCAGTAATCCACAGGCGCTCGTACGCGCGCAGCGCCTGCGCGCGCGCGCGGGACTTTTCCAGAATCCAGGCCCGCTGGAACGCCAGGTAGCGCAGGTCCGAGGGCCGGGTCGTGCGCGCGCCGAGGGCCTCGTAGGTGGTCCGCGCCGCGTCGAACTCCCCTCGATCAAAGGCGCGGTCGGCGGCCAGGAGCTCCACCTCCCATTGCGTCCGCACCGGGTGCCGGCCGCAAGCGCACAGGGACAGTGCCAGGAGCAACACCCACAGGGACGGCGCAAAACTGGGAAACCCGGTCACCGCCGCTCGCCTCAGAGGTTGATGTTCAGGCTCAAGGCCACCGTGAAGGCCCAGGACGCGTCGGAGAATCCCGGCAGGTCACCGGTGGTACCGCCGGTGTCGATGTAGACGGGCAGGTGACGGATGGTGCTATCGACGCCGATGGACACATCGTCGGAGAGCCGCGTGCGGTAGCCGAGCAGCGGACCATAGAACAGGCGGGCCGCCTGCAGCCCGTCGCCCACGTCTGGGCAGGTCTCGCCCTCGGAGCAAAAGTCCCTACCGGTGTCCGTCACCACGATCAGGTCCGCGCCAACACCCAGACCCGCATGGAAACCCAGACCCGGGTACCAACGCAGGTTCAGCGCCGCGTCCGGCCGGTATCCCTTGGTCTCCGCAGTCAGGAACACCGGGTGGCGCGCCCGGTTCGTCCAGGACATATAGTCCACACCGAGGCGCAGCCCGAGGCCGATGTCTTGCGTCAGGTACGTCCCGACCTCGACGATGCCACCGGTCCCCGCATGGTCCCAGCTGCCCTGCAGGTCTGCACGCTCGCCATCGATCTCGCGCTCCACGTCAAAGTCACCGCCGGCGTTGAAGCCAAAACGTCCGCCCAGGGTCAAGAACCAGCCACCGGGCTTGCCCCCGCCGGCGCCCTGGGACTTCCACCCCGTCAGACCTGCCTCGTCCAGGTTGGACCCGCCGGACTCCCCATCGCCGAGCGCCGTGATCTTGGCCCTGACGGGCTTCTTGGCCCTGTCGCCTACCCCTTCGTCCTGCACATAGAGCTGGAAGTAGTGGAGGGCCTTGTCGTTGTCGGCGGCCGCCTGCCAGGTCTCGCCGAGGATGCGGAGGATCTCGGGGTCCTCGAGCACCAGATAGGCGTCCTCGAGTAGCTTGGCGGCCTCGTCAAACCGTCGGACCTTGGCCAGCTTGCGGGCCTTCTCCACGTCTGCCTGCGCGGCGTCGGCCCTGGATGGCGCCTCCGGATCCGGCGGTTCTTCAGGGTCTGCCGCCGGCGACGCCTCGGGCTCGGCGGGCTCGGGGAGGCCCGTCACGGGCACCTCGGCGGTCCCCTCCGCGCCCCCCGGAGACTCGGACTGGGCCCAGGCCAGGCTGGGCGAGAACAGGAGCACGGAAATCAACATCCACTTCATGGCCGGGACTGTACCCATGTCGCGGTCCGCGAGCAACGGGCTCCGCGCTGCCCACCTCGACCGGTGGTCTGTCCCGACTTGACCACGGCGCGGCCCCGTACAACCCTGCGAGCTGTGATCGAGTTCAAGGGCATCAAGAAGGCGTTCGGCCCCAAGGTCGTGCTGGACGGGGTCGATCTGGTCGTTCAGACCGGCGAGGTCCTCTTCATCATCGGGGCCAGCGGCGCGGGCAAGTCGGTGACGGTCAAGCACCTCATTGGGCTGTTGCGTCCGGACGCGGGCCGCATTCTGCTCGACGGTGTGGACATCACCGACTACACGGAGGCCCAGTACTTTGAGGTCCGCAAGCGCTGCGCGATGGTGTTCCAGAACTCCACGCTCTTCGACAGCATGACCCTGCTCGACAACGTCGCCCTGCCCATCCGCAAACACCGCAAGGTCTCCCTCAAGGAGGCGCGCCGCCTGGCGATGGAGAAGCTCGCGCTGGTCGGCATGACGGCGGAGGCCGAGCGCTACCCCGCGGACTTTGGGGACGGGATGCGCAAGAAGGTCGCCATCGCCCGGGCGCTGACGCTGGACCCGGACTACGTCATCTTCGATGAGCCGACCACCGGCGTGGACCCCATCAGCGCGGCCATGATCGACAAGATGATGCGGCGCCTGAGCGATGAGCAGAACGTGACGTGCATCGTCATCAGTCACGATCTGCGCAGCATCTTCGGCATCGCCGACCGGGTCGTCATGCTCTACAAGGGCACCACGCTGTTTGACGGGACGCGCGAGGAGCTACGCGCGTGCCCCAACGGGATCGTCCAGCAGTTCATCAACGGCGAACCCGAAGGCCCGATGGACGTGTAGTCTGAAAGGAAAAGTCGTGGTGGTGAGGAGGCCCACAGGCTTGAGGGGTGGGAAGGGCCTCGGGCCGTTCTACAAAGAATCGGCTCGGGATGACGGAAGCTCCGCCGGAGCGGAGCGCCGCAAACTGTATCGCGGGCCTCCTCACGACCACTGACAGACGCAACGTAGTACGTCTTCCCCCGTTCGTCCGTAACAGGGTGTTACAGCCAGCGCCCTCCCGCCACCGCGCGGCGGGACCCACCCCCCTCCCCCGCG
>CALBXO010000328.1 GCA_937890335.1 uncultured Pseudomonadota bacterium
TCCGGAACTTGTGGCGCATGCGGACAGCGTCAGTGTCGCGACGAGGACGGAGAAGGCGCGTAGGGTATTGCGTATCATTTTGGCTCGGGCGGCATGTCGTTGCCGGGTCTTTCGTGCGTGGAGATCTGCTCGCGAATCAACTGCTCAAGCTTGACGGCCCCGCCGCCAGCAAACGCCAGCACCACGAGGATGGCCACAATCCCCACCAGAGCCCCGACCGTTGTCAGGACCGCGATCAGGATCCAGGGCGAGCGCCGGATGGCTGCGGCCTCGTACTCATCGGCGACGAACAGGCCGCTGGGCTCCTCAAAGCGCTCCATGACGTTGGTGTCGATCTCGTCGTCACCGCCTGGGCCGGTCCTGGGCCGGAGGGGAAACTGGGGCCTCGCCGTTGGCGGCATATGGGGGGCGACCGGCGGGGCGGGGGGGCGCTGGGCGGTCTGTACCTGTTCTTGGGGTGGAGCGGGGACCCCGACATGCGCGGCAGGCGGTGGCACGGGCGGCTCCGCACGCGCAGCCGGAACCCGTGACGGAATCCCGGCGACGACCTCAAACTCCGAATCTCCGCCGGTCAGCCCGCCGGAGACGCTGTCTGGTCGAGGAACGGGGGTGCTCTCCGCGGTTGGGGCCGGCGTGCCCATCCCCTCGGCCAGCTGGCGCCCGCTCCACTGGTTGGTGGGCAGCTCGTCGTCGGTGAGCTCGCTTTCGAACCGTCGCGGTTCGGAATCCGGCGGATCGGGCGGACCTGTCGGAGGCACAGGCGCGCGCGACCTGACAATCCGTGCGGCGGCAGGCAGGGCGTCCCAGGCCTGCTGCGCGGCCTCCAGGTCGAGCGGGATGGTCGAGGGACCCGCGCTGGCCGTGGGGGTCGGCGCGAAGTTGTCGGGGCCTGAGTAGGCATCAAACGCTTTGCCGTCGACGTTTGTCGGCGGGTCGTAGTGGCCCGCGAGGTTGAAATTCGGGGGGGCGGCGGGCCGCCTGCGCGCGGCGTCGTAGTCGATGACGACTGACTGCCCGTCCGGTTTCTGTACGACGCGCTTGCCGGTCTCACTGTCGATCTCGACAGCGGGCTGGGTGGCAAAGTCGGTGTAGTCGACGGTCTCCTCGGAATCGATCGGAGAGGACGTCTTCTTGCCGTGTCGTTGGTTGTCACTCATACCCGCGCCACAGTGTACCTTCCCCGGGGCCTGCGGCCAAAACTACGCCGTGCAAGCGCGGGTTCGATGTGATATCGCCCAGAACCCAAACGGACCGGATCCAGCGGTCGTTCAAGGTACCCGGAGGCGGCGGAGCAACGGCAATTGCGTGATCTTTCGGGCGTCGTCCTGACGCTTCAGCACCAATACGAAGTCATCGGTGAGCGGCGCAAGGAGCAGCTGAACACTGTGTGGCGCGGGTCGTTGCGCGGGTTCGACATACCCGTCGATATCGTTGTGCTCGACGGCCTACAGACCCTCGTGACATTGCCGCCAGCACGCCGCGGCGTGGCGCAGCGGATCGCAGCACAGGTAGAGACAGGGAGCCGGGTCCGCTCGCCCCATCTGTTGCGCGTGCTGGATTACGGCGAGTTTGAGGACGGAACGCCCTTCTTCGTCACCGATCAGAGCGGGGGCACGACGCTGGCCGACGTCATCGGCGCCCAGGGGCGTCTTCCGTTGAGCGGAACAGTACAGCTCATCGGCGAAGTGGCCCGCGGGTTGGCGGCGCTCCACGCCACGGGTCTTGGCCACCTGGCCGTCTGCGCGCGCCACGTCAGCTTCTGCGACCTTCCCGGTGCGACGGTGACGGTCCTGGGCGGCATGGGAATGGGCCTGTTGCGCCACGAAGTGACGTTCGCGTCGGAACCGGCCGACGTGACCCATCTGGCGCCCGCGACCGACGCGTCGCAGACAGCGTCGCGGCAGTGGCAGGCGGCGCTGCGCGGTCGCGACGATGGGGGCGAGTGGGAGACCGACGCCCCAACACAGGGCCCGGCCCCGATCTCGCCGGGGCCCGGCGACCCTGTAGCGTTTGATGTGTTTGGCCTGGCGGTTCTGACCTACCGGTGTCTGACAGGACGGCATCCATTCCTCGACGAGTCCCATCTGTCCGGCGACGGTGTCGCGAATGCCCTGGTGCGCCTGGACACTGCGGAGCCCATGCCGCCCCAGGAGCACGGCGTGGACCTGGCCGCCGACGTCTGGCAGGTGCTGCGCAGTGGCCTGGCGCGGGACCCGGGGGCCAGGCCTCCCGGAGCGCTGGCGTTCGCCGAGGCTTTGGAGTCGGCCGCCGCTGCCGGAAGGGTCGCACCGGCTCCCGAGCCAGCCGCGACGCCCCGCACCGAAGAGGCGCTCGCGCCGACTCTGCAATCCACGGCGAGCAGGCCCGGTCCTGCACCGCTGCCGTGGCTCGGGATTGCGATTGTGGTCCTGGCGGTCACCAACCTGGCGACGTTGCTCGTGCTCTTTCAGGGCGGCAAGCCCCCGGTGGTGGCCACGGAACCTCCGGGTGCGGTCTGGATTTCGCCTGTGGACATCGGCCCGGACGGCCAGATGCCCGCCTCTGATTCCGACGGCGCACCCGCGGCCCAGCGTGGTGGCCGCGCGTTGACGCGACCCGGCAGCTGGCGGATACACTCCCCCGGCTCGGAGCCGGTGGAGCTCGTCTGGGACGGTGACAAGATCACTCTGCGCCTGGTGAAGAACCGTTGAATGAACCGGCGCGAGGGCAGGGCAGAGGCCGGCTGTTCCTGAACATCGGGATTGGCGTGCTCTTCAGCGCTCTGTTCGTCTGGCTGGCCATCCGGAATGTGAACTGGGAGACGTTTGGCGGCGAGCTTGAACGGGTCCAGTGGCGCTACGTCGCCGCGTATTTTGGCGTGCTCAGCGTCGCCCACTTCCTGAGACTCTTCCGCTGGGGGCTCACGGTGCGCGCCCTCGGGGCCGTGCCTTGGCGCCGAACCCTGGCGGTGGGGGCGGTGGGCATGTTCGCGATCTTCGCCCTGCCTGCGCGGCTCGGCGAGATCGTACGCCCGCTGCTCATCAGCAGTGACGGCAAAGTTGGGTTTGGACAGGCCACGGCGACCGTCGTGGTGGAGAGGATTGCCGACGGTCTGACCATGAGTGTGGTCCTGTTCACGACGGTGCTGCTGCTGGATCCGTCCGTGGTTCCTGGAGAGTTTGTCATCAGCGGCTACGTCGCCGCGGGCCTCTTTGGCTGTCTGAGTGTGGGGCTGCTCGTCGGCGCGTTGACCTACCGTTGGATTCAGGGCCCGATCCGGAAGGTCGTGGGGCTGGTCTCCAAGAAGCTCGCCGAGCAGATCCTGGGCCTTCTTGGCGGCTTCTTCGATGCGCTGCGCATCCTCTCGAACCCACGCCTTGCGGTGTCCTACTCTGCGTTGACGTGCGCAATCTGGGGGCTGTCCGGCCTGGGAATCTGGGTGCTGTTCTCAGCCTTTCCAGGTACCACCAGCTCGCTGGGCGTACTTGCCGCATTTACCACATTGAGTGTGATTGTCGTGGGCATCATGATTCCCGCGGGGCCCGGCACCGTAGGGGTCTTTCACTGGGCCGTGGTGTTCGCGCTGACCATGTTCGCGGTGGATGAGTCCGCCGGATTGCTGGTCGCGACCTCACTGCACCTGATGATCGCGCTGGTCAACGCCCTGTGGGGCGTGATCGGCGCTGCCTGGGGCCGCATTTCGTTCACCCAGATGTTCGCTCGAAGAGCGAGGACCGAGACAGCATGAGTACAAAGAAGAACCTCGCCCTGGCCCTGATGGTCATGCTCGTGGCGACTGGCTGTGGCCTTTGCGAGCGTGCGGTGGACAAGCCAGAGGCTGCCAAGTCTGCCGCGGGCCTGGCCAGCCTCGTCCCTGCCGACGCGACCGTGACCGTCTTCGTCGGCAACTGGAAGGACCTTCGCGACGCCGTGAGCGTTCTTCGCTTGCGTCTGGGCAACGATCTTCCAGTGGAGGCGGGCATCGCGGAGTTCAAACGCAAGTACGGCGTGGACCTGTCGAACCCTGAGCAGCTCAGGGAGCGGGGCGTGGAGATCTCGCGCGGACTCGCCGTCACACAGGTCGACAAGACGCGTGTGATTCTCATCCCGGTGGACACGCCGAAGCTTTTCGAGACCTACCTGGGGACGCTGGCCAAGGAGCGGTGGGACGCGGCGCCGCAGCCCGTCGTCAAGGAGGTGGGTGACAAGCAGCTCAAACTCTTTGTGCGGGCGCAGGCGAACACGCAACAGGGTGTCCAGACCGACGACATTGTGCTCGCGTTTGCCATCCGAGACCGCACGGCGCTGCTGATCCCCGGCAAGGCGCTCGGCGCGGAGCGGGGTGACCCGGAGGTCGTCCTCGGCAAACTGCTGGCGCTCGAGGAGTCCGGCTCGCTCAAAGCGAACGCGGGCTTTGACAGCCTGCGGTCACGGGTAGGGGCAGAGCACCCGATCTTCGTCCACTACGACATCGGGCAGGATGTGAAGGAGCGAGCCGACGAGCTGGCGGGTTTTGCCCACAGTCGTGACCGGGCCGAGAAGATGGCGCTTCGGGCCAAGGAGGCCGGCCCGGCCGGATTTGGGATCAAGATCGACGAAAAGGGGCTGTCGGTGCACGCGGACATCCTGGTCCGAGGTGCGCTCAAGAAGCAGATCGAGGCCAGCAGCCAGGCCAAAGCTGTGCTCGGAGAACTTCACAAGGCGGTGACGGGCACACCGGTGATCTTGACGCGCCTCAGCGGGGACCCTGTGAACGCGCCTGACGAGCTGCTCGGACTTGTGGGGGACGATGCCAAGGATGGCTACGACGAGGCGATTGAGCAGCTCGGCCGGACCTTCGGCGTCAAGGTTCGCCAGGACGTGCTGCCCGCCCTGGAGGGAAACCTCGTCTTGGCGGTCTACGAGGCGAACATCGCCCTGGTGATCAACCCGACCTTTGATGGGCTGATGCGCACCAGCCGTTCGGTGGTGGTCGCGGGGGTCTCGGACCGCGCTGCGCTGCTTAAGGCGCTGGATGCTGCGGTACAGGACTCAGGTGGACTGATCTCGCGGAAGGAAGACCAGGACGTCGTGCTCTACACCGTGGCGGAGACGGGTGGCGGGCTTGCGGTCGGGCCGCGTGCAGCCGTCTTCGGGAGCCGGAAGATGTCCGTTGAGGAGCTGGTCAAGGCGGCTCGTCTTGGCGGGGAGGGCGTCACGGCCACGGACAAGGCGTCGGCCCAGCTTTGGCAGGGCAAGTCGGTGTCAGGTCTGCGGGTAGAGACTGCCGGCCTCATCGAGATGTTGGGACCGATGGCGCAGCAAGGTGGCGGCAAGGTGCTCAACCAGTTCGCGTCCCTGACCCTGGTGTTTGAGGCGACGGAAGTCGGGGCGGCGTTCGAGCTGGAGGTTCCGTTCGTCCCGCGCAAAGACGAGCAACAGCAGTAGGCGTTGCGGGGCGCGGCCCCCAAGCACGGGAAGCCGCCTTCTTCCGAGGGCGGCTTCGTCGTTTCTTGTAGGGCCCGGACTGTGGTGCCGGGGCTATTTCGGCGCGAGCCGGACGCTGACCTTGGTGGACTTTCCGTCTTTTGGAGTGACGGTGAACGACTTGGTCTTGAAACCCGGCTTTTTGACCTGCACCCGCACGGACTTGCCTGCGGGGAGTCGAAGCGTGGCGGGCGTCGTGCCGACCACCTGTCCATGCACGAGCACCTGGGCCCCTGGCGGCGTCGAGTTGACTACCACGCGGCCCAAGGAGCCTGCCATGGCGTAGCCAACGACGGCTACGGTCATCAACACGGCTGACGCCGCGGCGAGAAACTTGGCTGTCCTGGTCTGGAAAAACATCTTTTTGTGTCCTCTTGCCGGTCTACGGGCACTTGGACGGTGCTTCTACGGGTCTATTCAAACATTTTTTGTCGCCTGTGCGCCAGGTCTGCTAGTTGCGACTCCGACTGACATGCGCCCCGCCACCGTGGGGAGAAGCGCTCAGTATTGCGCGCTCGAAACGATTTTGCGGAGCAAGAAAGCAACAACCCGCAGCTTGTGCCCGAGTGGGTCCAGTTGGACCATCGGGCCGGGGTCTGACCGAACCCCGGGGCTGCGGGTCGCCGGTAACGCGTGGGTTCCTCTTCAAAGCTGCCTGCGTTGACGCCCAGAACGACCAGCGCGTGCTTCGCTCTTGTCGCTCAGGTTCGCAGCGCGCCCGCCGAAGGAGCAGTATCGGCATCGTGGGCGCGGTGGCAGTTCAAAGGGGCGGCCTTCAGAGGATCGCTACCTCACAGGTCATGTTTCTATTTGAATGCACGCTACCACCCCCAGGAACCGGCGAATTGTGTGTCACGGTCCCACGACCGTAAACGGCGTCCCCAGGCGCCTATTCCTTGGGGCAGCCATCTCACGCGGCTGTGTCGGCCGCGCGGGAGGTGCAACATCGCTACCTCAGAACGAATTGTGGCCATGACCGGCGGAGTTTCAACCTTTTTTGCACGTTCGCCATGTGCTAGGCCTTCTTGCATGTTGATTCCAAGCCGTGTTGTTGGGCTCGTTCTCGGTTTCCTGTCTGCGGTTGTCCTTGTCGGCTGCCCCGGCGAAGATCCCGTTGACGACGGGCCGCAGATGCAACTTCCGGATGCGGGCGCAACCGGTGCGCCGCGCTTTTCTGGCCTGGCCACGGTCACGCTCGAGCCCGGAGGTCGGGCCGATGTCGATTTGTCGTCCGTGCTGACCGATTCCGACGACGAGCTCACCACATTGCGGGTGACCGCCGTCTCCTCTGCGCATGTGGTCGCGACGCTTCAGGGCCTGGTTCTGACCTTGCGGGCCGATCCTGGGTTTGAGGGGATTGAGTCCATCGCGCTTCGGGCGCAGGACCCCTCCGGGCTCACCGGGGACGCGGACCTGCGGGTGGAGGTTGGCGATGTGTCCGTACCGGAGGATGTGGGGCCGGATGGGGATGCAGGGGATGCCGGGGACGACGCGCTAGACGATGGCGGCGATGTGCGCCCTGACGCGCCAGACATGCCGGATCTGGGGCCCGATGAGCCCGCGGATCCTGCGCCGCGCAGCTGCGCGACCGTGTTTGAGTACGACCCGCGTCATGGTGGTGCCCAGGAAGTCTCGGTCGGCGGCGAATTCAACGGATTTGACGCGGAGGCGAACCCAATGCAGCGCGGCGAGGACGGCATCTTCCGCGCTGAACTTGAGATCGCGGCGGGCGACTACGGTTACAAAATCGTGCGCAATGGCGACGATTGGATCTTCGACCCGGACAACAAGTACCGCAAGCGCGTGGGGTGTTGTGACAACTCGCGCATCATCGTACCCGAGTGCCAGGGACCGGAGGTCCGCGTCCTGGAAGCGGTCGCCGAGCCGGAGACCGCCTCGCTGCGTTTTGCATTCGAGGTCTTCGACAGCGCTGCGGACGAGGGGGTGGATTGGGAGTCGCTGCAAGTAGATCTGCGGGGGGCCGGTGCGGTCCAGACGCGCATCAACGGCACCACTGTGGAGGTCGTCGCCACAGGGCTCCACAAGCCCAATCGCTACACATTGCGCGCCTCGGTGGCGGACATGGCGGGCGTGCGTTCCGCGCCGATCTATGTGCCCGTTTGGCTTGAAGACACCGCCTTTGAGTGGCGCGACGCGACGCTGTACTTCGCTTTCACGGACCGATTCGTGAACGGAGATGTCAGCAACGACGGGGCGACTCCGGACGTGGACGCGCGGGCCAATTGGGCGGGTGGAGATTGGGCCGGCATTCGGGACCGAATTGAGGCCGGCTACTTTGACACGCTCGGGGTCAACGCCCTCTGGATTTCCGCAGTCGTGGACAACCCGGACGGGCGCGAGTCCGGTGCCGATGGGCGCTCGTACACTGCCTACCATGGCTATTTCCCGAGCGCGCAGCGCGACACCGAGAACCACTTTGGCACCATGGAAGACCTCCGCGACATGGTGGACGCCGCGCATAGGCACGGCATCCGCGTGCTCGTGGACGCCGTCGGCAACCAGATCCACTCGTCTCACCCCTGGAGGACCGAGCGGCCTGCGGACTGGTTCAACGAGCCAGGCCTGTGCCGCGACAACGACGGCTGGAATGTGCGACCCGAGACCTGCTGGTTTGAGCCCTACCTGCCAGACCTCCGCTACGAGGAGCCCGAGGTTCCCCGGTCTGTGGCGATCGACGCGGCGTGGTGGGTGTCCGAGGCGCATCTGGACGGCTTCAGGGTCGACGCTGTCAAACACATGCCGCACGAGTTTGGGTACGCCCTGCGCGCGTACGTGGATCCCCTGTTTGCCCAAAGCAACGCCAGCTTCTACATGGTGGGCGAGACATTCGTGGGCACGTGGAGTCCAGAGACGGGTGACTCGCTCAAGGCGTACATCGGCCCCGCCGAGATCGACGGACAGTTCGACTTCCCACTGTACTGGGAATTGTTGCGCATCGTCGGGCGAGGCGAGGGCGGGTTTGGCGACCTCGATCGCGTGATTGTCGCGAGCGAGGGGTACTACGGACCCACTGCGGTCATGTCCACCTTTCTGGGCAACCACGACGTGCCGCGCTTCATCACGCACGCGCAGGGGGCGCCGCCGTTCGACCTGTGGGGCAACGGGGGGCAGGCGCTGGCCTGGGACGACGCCAACCGACCGGGCCAGCCGGGCGACGCGCTGGCCTACGACCGCGCAGTCCAGGCGTTTGCATTCCTCATGACGATGCCAGGTGTGCCCCTCATCTACTACGGCGACGAGATCGGCATGCCCGGCGCCGGCGATCCCGGCAACCGGCGTGTCTTCTCCGACGCCGGTCTCAATGCGCACCAGCAGCGTTTGCGGGAGGCTGTGGGTGCCCTGGGCCGGTTCCGCGGGCAGAGCCGAGCGGCGCGCCGGGGCTTGCGGCGCACCGTGCTCGTGGAGGACTCCACCTACGCCTGGGTCCGCTCGGCGGGCTCGGAGGGCGTGGTCACGATCCTGAGCCGCGCCGGAGGCCGAATCTCGGTGGCGCTTCCAGCGCCCTTTCAGGACGGCGACTCCCTCCTGGCCGTGGTCGGGCCCGACGGTGTGGTCGTGAGTGGCGGTCGTATCGAGGTGGATCTTCCCCCGAATGGCGTGGCGGTCCTCGCGCGGCCTTGATTCGCGTTGGAGGATGCCCAGCACTTGCGGAATAGCTCGCTGAGACCCAACGGTTGAAGACAGGCCAACCGAGTGAGCCCATGCAATCAGCCCAGTCTCTGGCCCGCAGGCCGCGTTTGTTTCCCCCACCACTGACATTGCTCGCGACGGCCTGCGTGCTGCTGGTGTCCGTACCGGCGTTCGCCGAGGGGGAGCACTTCTGGTCGGAGCTGCCCGATGCGCCGCTTCCCGAGGAGCCGCGACTCGACACGCTGGTGTCGTCTCTGGCCGATCGGGTGTCGCCCGCCGTCATCAACATTGACGTGACCTACGGTGCTGGGGGCGGCTCGGGGTCCTCGTCCGGTAGCCGGGGCCAGGGCTCCGGGTTCCTCATCACGGCGTCCGGCTACGCTCTGACAAATCACCACGTAATCACGGGCGCCAAGGAGATCCGCGTCACGCTCTCCGACGACCGAACCTTCCCGGCGCGTGTCATCGGCAGTGACGAGAGCACCGACGTTGCCCTGATCCAGCTCGATGGCGCGCCGGAGCTGCCGTTTCTCCCACTCGGCGACAGTGAGAAGCTACCGGTGGGCGAGTGGGTGGTCGCGATTGGCAACCCATTGGGTCTCAGGAGCACGGTCACTGTGGGCATTGTCAGCGCCAAGGGGCGGCGCGACCTACGCCCCAGCGCACGCCGTTTCTACAGCAACTTCATTCAGACGGACGCCAGCATCAATCCGGGTAACTCCGGTGGCCCGCTGCTCAACCTGCGCGGGGAGGTCATCGGGATCAACACCGCGATCAACCGCCTTGGCCAGGGGATCGGCTTCGCCATTCCCGTGAACATGGTGAAGACGATTCTGCCGGCCCTCAAGGACCGAGGCTTTGTCCGACGCTCGTGGATGGGCATTCGCATCCAGGAGCTGGACGGCGCGCTGTCCAAGTCATTCGGTGTGCCGAGCCGAGGGGGAGCGCTGGTCACGGATGTCGTGTCGGACGGGCCGGGCGCCGCAGCCGGGCTGCTGCCTGGGGACGTCGTCATGCGGTTTGACGGCCGACCGGTTCGGACGAGCGAAGAGCTGCCATGGCTCGCCAGCACGGCGGGCGTGGGGCGGAGCGTTCCGGTGCAGGTGTGGCGCAACGGGCGACGCAAGACCGTCAAACTCGCCCTGGTCGCCATGCCCGATCAGTCTGCACCCGCGGGTCTGGACAGGGCGACACCGGTGGAGGCCAAGCTCGGCTCGGACCTCGGACTGGATGTGAAGGACGCCAAGGGGCGCGATGGTGTGGGGGCGGTGCTGGTCAAGATGGCGCCGACCAGCCCGGCCCATTCGAGCGGTCTGGAGGAAGGTGATGTGGTGGTGCAGGTCGGCAGCACCGACGTGGAGAACGCTGCCGAGTTCTACAAGGCGCTCGAGACGTCCGACGGTGTCGTGCGGCTGCGCATTCGGCGGCAGGACGCCACCTTCTTCTTTGCTTTCGAGTCGCGCTGACCGGGGCGCATGGGTGCGCGTTGACATTGCCGCCGTCGGCGTTCATCGTGCTCCGCCATGAGGCTGTTTTCCACTGTATTTCTGTCTGTATTTCTCGTCGGCACCGCGGTCTCCGCCCAGGCGCCGCTGGTTTCCGGGGTATCTCCGGCTGAGGGCCTCGCCTTCGTCGAGATCCAGAACCCGGCCGACACCGCGCTGGATCTGACCGGATTTCATCTGGCCACGACCCCCGACTATTACCGGCTCGCCGACGACACGTTGGCCGACGGAGCCGCCGGTTGGGTGATCTCGTTTCCCGAAGGCTTTGTGCTGCCGCCCGGTCGGGCCGTGGTCCAATTGACCGGGACGGTGGACGACTTTGTCGCGGAGTTTGGCTTTGCGCCCGAGGCGGTCGTGGGCGAGCCTGGCAGCGGCGCCGTCGGGATGGTCGTGGTGCACGGCGACGTGGGCGCGCCTGCGTCGGAGGCCGACCTGGTGGGCTTGTTCTACTGGGACGGCGTAGCCGATCTCGTGCAGGACGCCGACCTGGTTTTCTGGGGCGACGGCGCTCGCGTCGACCGGAATGGCGTGGTGATTGACGGTCCGGATGATGGTCTCGAGAGCTCGCCGTACCCGGCGGAAACCGCCTCGGGAGACCAGGTCCCCGCGGCTGCGCCCGGCGACGGCGAAGGGCTGTTGCGCGCCCAGGAGGAGGGTGCCCAGACCCCCGGTGGGATTGGTCTGGACGGGACCGATGAGACCTCGGAGGACCTGTCCATGAGCATCTCCTCGGCGCCCCTCGCTCCTGTAGCCGAGGTGACGGTCGTGGGGACGCTGACCGCCGATGTGGCCCTGACCGGTCAGGTGGGCTTCACCGCGCCGGAGATGGATGCCGTGCTCACCGCAGTGGACGACGGCGGGTTTGCGGTCGAGTTGACCGCGCAGACCGAGTTCTCGGTGAGCGTTGAGGTGGAGGGCGTGGTCTACGCAGGGACTTTCACCACCGGGCTTGGTTCAGACCGCGAGGCCGTCATCGCGTTGATCCCGGTCACGGCTTTTGTCATTTCAGGTGTCGTGAGCGCCGACGCGCAGGCCCCCGCGGACCTGGCCATGGTCGCGCTCGCAGTGGAAGAGACCGGGCAGTCGGTGGCCTTTGACGAGGCCGGAGGGTTCAGTGTGACCGTGGAAGAGGCCGGCACGTACACGCTGTTGGCTTCGGGCCCGGATGTCCGCGAGACGCGGGTCACGGTCGAGGTTGTCGATGGACCTGTGGAGAACGTGGCCGTCGTCGTGGCGGCCGCGCACGACCTCGGCGGAACCGTCACGGCGGGAGACAGCGGTGCGCCTCTGGTGGGGGCGACGGTGACCGTCGGCCAGATGCAGTTCACCACCGACGAAGCCGGAATGTGGAGCGCGTCACAGCTCGCTCCGGGCACGTACGCTGTGCGTACCGCCGCCATCGGCTACGAAGTGCACGAGACGGAGATTGCGCTCGCGTCGAGTCAGACGCTGGACGTGGCGCTGGCCCCCGTGGCGCGCTACGCGCTCACCGTGCACGTAGAGGCCGCTGGCGCTGGAGCGCTGTCCGACGCCACGGTCCTGGTGCAGGGCGGAGAGTTGGCGCAGCCTGCGTCCGTGAAGACCGACACAGACGGCGCCGCGCTGTTTTCCGATGTTCGCGCGGGCAACTACTCCGTGCGCGTGACGGC
>CALBXO010000329.1 GCA_937890335.1 uncultured Pseudomonadota bacterium
AGGCCGCCATCATCGCGTCGGGCGCAAGCCCGATGGGGCTGGGTGCGGACATCGGCGGTTCCATCCGAAACCCCAGCTTCTTCAACGGCATCTGCGGGCACAAGGCCACCGGCGGCTTGCTGCCCTCCACAGGCCATTGGCCACCGGCGGACAGCGACCGCGGCCGCTATTGCATCACGGGCCCCATGGCGCGGACCGTCGCAGATCTCACGGCGATGATGCAGGTGCTGTCGCCGGACGAGGACCCCTGGCGCGATGCGGACAGGCCGGCGTTTGTCCCGCGCGAGATCGATCCGTCGAAGGTCCGCGTCTACCACTTTGACGGCACGGGCCTGGCCTGGGTCGATCGGGACATGCGGCGCGCGCTGCGCAAGACGGCGGACGCCCTTGGTGACGCAGGCTTTGCGGTAGAAGCGTGGAAGCCCAGGGGATTGACCCGCTCCGCGGAGATCTGGACGGCCAAGCTGGCCGTCACGGGCGACCCGAGCGTGCGCGAATTCCTCGGCAACGGGAAGCCTGTCGACCTCGGCCAGCAGTGGGCGCGCTGGCCCCTGCGCCGCGCCGATCACACCTTCATCTCGCTGCTCATGGCCTCGCTGGAGGGGGTCTCGCACATGGGCCAGGCGCGCACGCAGAACCTGGTTGACCTGGCGGATGAGATGCGCCGCGAAATCGAGGAAAAGCTCGGCGACGACGGCGTCTTGCTCTTCCCGCCCTACCCCCGCTCCGCGCCGCGACACCGCGCACCGCTGCTCAACCCCCTGGCGTTTACGTTCTGCGGCATCGTGAACGTGCTGGAGTTGCCGGCGACGGCGGTACCGACGGGCTTTGACCGCCGAGACATGCCGCTTGGTCTCCAGGTCGTCGGGTCCAGGTTCCAGGACGCGTTGACTCTCTCCGTCGCTCAGCACGTCGAGCGGATCTGGGGGCCGTGGCACCCCGCGCCGATTCCCCGATGAGTGCCTGCATCCGGAAGCCGATTCTGCGATAGTGCGCGCCATGACCCAGTTGAACCCTCTTCCTGTCCTCTGTCTCTGCCTGGCGCTCTCGGCCTGCTCGGACAGCTCTGCGTCCAATCCCGCAGCGGACGATGTGGGCGGCGACGCGGCGCCCGCGGACAGTGGGCCCGACGGTGGCCAACCCGACACCGACGACGCCTCACAGGGCGTGGACGGCGCGGACACGGGCGATGTGCCCGACGATGTGCCGGCTGACGTCGCGGACGCCGCGCTCGTGGACCCCCGCCCCATTGTGGACCCCGGTCCCTTCTTCGTGGGCTACCGACAGCTCGAGGCGACCTACCAGCCGCCGGGTCAAGAGGAGCCACGCACCCTGCGCCTGGCGGTCTGGTACCCCACGGAGGCCGTCACCGGCGAACGTTCCTTCTATCGCGACCTGATCCCCCGCGACGGCATCTGGGCGGACGCGCCGCCGGCCGAGGGCCCGTTCCCGGTGTTGATGTTCTCCCACGGCTCGCGGGCCTTCGCCGAGCAGTCCGTGTTCCTGACGGAGTTTCTGGCGAGCCATGGCTGGCTCGTGGTGGCGCCGGACCACTTGGGCAACACCCTGTTTGACGAGGACACGGGGCCGCTGCCACCCGCGCTGTTTGAGCTCCGACCCCGCGACATATCCGCCGCGCTCGACCACGTCAGCGCCCTGCCCGCGGACGACCCTCTTGCCGGAGCGGTAGGCTCTCCAATCGCCGCCGCCGGGCACAGCTTTGGCGGCTACACCATGCTCGCCCTCGGCGGAGGGCAGTTTGACCTGGCGAACCTCCAGGAGAACTGCGAGGAAGAATTCGGCGAGGAGCTCTGCGCCTACCTGACGCCCGAGGTCGTCGAGCGACTGACGCCGGGCCTTCGCGACGACCGCATCGAGACCATCATTCCCATGGCGCCCGGCGGCTACATCGCCTACCGCGACGGCATCGCGGACATCGACGTCCCCGTGCTGCTGATGACCGGCGGACGCGACACCTTCACGCCGGACGAAACCGAGGGCGATCCCGTCTGGGAGGCGCTCGACGGCCCCTTCGACGTTCGCCTGGCGATCCCCGGCGCCGGCCACTTCACGTTCTCCGACGTCTGCCGGCTCGGCCTGCCCGTGCCCGGCAACGACAGCTGCGGCCCGGAGAACATCGACACAGACGAGGCGCATCCCGTTCTCAACGCGTTCGTACTGGCCTTCCTGCACGGCGACTACGCAGTGTTTGACGAGCCGTCGCCCCACCCGGGCATCCAGATCGTCCGCAAATAGCGGCGGTTCGTCCCCCGGTTACCCCCGCAGGTAATTGATGGATGCGCCGGCCGGGCGCAGATTGGCGGCGCAACGACAATGGAGGCTCCCATGACCGCAATGATTGACCTGTTTGATACCCCGACCGACTGGATCGAGTTGGACGACTGCACCCTGCCCTACTACCGGGTCGGCAGCGGACCCGACGTGGTCCTGGTGCACGGCTGGCCCCTGGACTCGCGCACATGGCGAAACCTGCTGCCTCGCCTGAGCGCGTCGTACACCTGCCATATGTTCGACATGCCCGGCGCCGGTCGAAGCCGCTGGACGCGCAAGGCGCGGGTGGGCCTGCGCGAGAACGCGGTCGCGCTGCGCAAGTGCATCGACGCCATCGGGCTGTCGTCCTACGCGCTCATCGGCCACGACTCTGGCGCCTGCTTCGCCCGGCTGGTTGCCGCGGACGATCCGGACCGCGTCCGCGGGCTGGTAGCCGGCAACACCGAGATCCCGGGCCACGAGCCCTGGCAGCTTCGGGTGATGGGGCCCCTGCTGAAGTTGCCCGGTGGAATCGCCGGGTTCAAAGCGATGCTCCGCCACAAGATCGGGCGCCGGTCGTCATTGGGCTTTGGCGGATGTTTTGACGACACGGAGCTGGCCGAGGGGGAGTTCTTCGAGCTGTTCGTGCGACCCCTGATCGAGGACCCGCGGGCTATGGCAGGACAGCTGCTGCTCGGGGAAAACCTGGACTTCGCCGTGGTGCACAGCCTGCGCGAGGCTCACGGCAAGATCACGGCGCCGACGCGGTTCATCTGGGGCGTGGACGATCCGTGGTTCCCGCTGGACAAGGCCCGCGCCATGCCCGCCCAGATGGGGGGCGAGGCGGACCTGGTGACGATCTCCCCGGGCAAACTCTTTGCCCACGAGGAGTTCCCGGACCTCTTCCTGGATCACGCCGCGCCCATCCTGGCCTGCGGCCTCGAGGGTGTCGAGGCGGCCGCCTGAGCGGGAGGCACAGCCCCGCGCGCAGACGGAAAAGAACACAGGTCAACGAGTGTTCCTGCACAGGGACACTAGTGGTTCTGCACAGGGACATTGGTGAGTTTCCGGCGAGCAACTCGGCCGGAGGTCAAG
>CALBXO010000330.1 GCA_937890335.1 uncultured Pseudomonadota bacterium
GATCCGCAAGTTCCTGAAATCACTTGGGTTTTGAATTGCGCCGCAGGCTGCTAGACCATCAGGACCTCCTGCACCTCGACGCTGAGGCGGGCACGATCCGCTTCGCCGGGCAACGCGCCCTGCTGATCGACGCTGTCGCCATGGGACTTCTTCGAAAATACCTCGTTGAGAACTTCGGCCAGACGGCCGCCCGCACCGTGTTGACGCAGTTTGGGTTCGCCCAAGGCTGGCGCATGGCGGAGGCCATGCAGTCCGAGTTCAAGTGGGAGAACGACGACCAGTGGCGTCTGGCGGGCACCCGAATCAACGCCCTTGAGGGGCTCTTCGGCGTGGAGCCCGGCGGCAACGCGGCGCTGTCCGACCAGGGCCTCACGCTGCTGGCCTGCTACGAGGCGGAGCAGCATCTCCTGCACTTTGGCCGCTCGGAGGTCGCCGTCTGCTGGACGGTCTGCGGCCTCAAGAGCGGCTACCTGAGCCGGAGCACAGGCAAGGAGATCTACGTCCTCGAGGACCGCTGTATGGGCCAGGGCCACGCGGCCTGTCACCTCTCCGGGCGCACGCGCGAGCAGTGGGGGGAGGAGCGAGCGGAGGAGCTGTTCTACTTTGAGGCCGGGCGCCTCAAAGAGTGCCTCGATGTATCGCTGCACCGCGTCACCGACACGCTCAAGACCGTAGAGCAGACCCTCCAAAAACGTCGCCGTGCGCTGGAAATCGCCGCGCCGGAGGTCGACGAACCGCTGGGGATCGTGTGCAAGAGCGCGACGATGCGCAAGGTCGTAGACCTGGCGCGCCGGGTGGCCAGAGTCGATTCTACCCTCCTGATCACGGGCGAGAGCGGCGTGGGAAAAGAGCGCGTCGCCCGCCTTGTCCACGAGGAATCGACCCGTGCCGCGGGGCCCTTCATCGCCGTCAACTGCGGCGCCATCACCGAGACGCTCCTCGAGAGCGAGCTTTTTGGCCATGCCCGCGGCGCGTTCACCGGCGCGACGCACGACCGCCCAGGACTGTTTGAGGCCGCCAACCGAGGCACGCTCCTTCTCGACGAGATCGGCGAGGTGTCCACCGGCATGCAGGTCAAGCTGCTCCGGGCCCTGCAGGAGCGTGAGGTTCGGCGCGTCGGCGAGAACAAGATCCGGAAGATCGACGTGCGCATCCTGGCCGCGACAAACCGCGACCTCGTCTTCGGGGTGGATGGCGGCACATTTCGCCAGGACCTCTACTACCGGCTCAAAGTGGTCGAGCTCAACGTGCCCGCCTTGCGGGAACGCCGCGACGACATCCTGCCGCTGGCCCGGATTCTGCTCGCAGACGCCGCGCTGCGCATGGGGCGAAACATCGAGGGGTTCGCGCCAGAGGCCACCGACCAACTCCAGACCTACAACTGGCCCGGCAACGTCCGCGAGCTCCAGAACGCGATGGAGCGCTGCGCGGCATTGGCGCGCGGCACGCGCGTTGAAATGGAGGACCTGCCCGAGGACGTCCGACGCGCGCTGCCCGTCCCCATTGTCCTGCGTGGGTGCGTGCGGCCGCTGGACGAGATCCAGAAGGAGTACATCCTCGCCGCGCTCGCCCTCAACGACGGAAACCAGAGCCGGACGGCGAAGGAGCTCAAGATCGGCTCCGCCACCCTGTAGCGCAAGCTCAAGAAATACGGATCGCTCGGACAGAGCTGAACCTGGCGCCAACGTTCGCGTTGAGCGCGACACCAACGGCACCTCGGGCGGGCGTCGGGCTGATGACGTGCGGCAGCGCGGGCGCAGCGCCCGCCGCGTCCGTGGCAGCGTCCGACGGGTCACCGCCGTCGATGGCATCGCCGGCCAGGTCGGCGGCCACGTCGCCAGCCAGGTCCCCCTCGGAGAAGGTGTCCCCGCCGCTCCCAAAATCATCAGCCTGCGCCGCGTCACTCCCGTCACCCCCGGCCCCACCGACGGTATCGGCGCCGGCAATGGCGGTGACAAAGAGCGAGCGAGAGCAGGACAGCGCGCAGCGTCGATTGGGCCAGTTGAGGTTTCACGATGTTCCTTCGGCGCTGCGGCAACGCCCTGATTCTTGTGTGAGGGTCAGCGGAGCGAGTCCGCGCCGGCGGGTCTACCGTGCAGGCGCAACGACCGTGCTCTGGTCGAGAACAACGGCCGTCTGGGCGAGCAGCGTGCCGTTGACCGACGCGCCGGTGTGGAGCGTGATCGCCGTCTGACACAGGAAGATGCCCTCGGCGTGGGCCGTCGTACCGAGATCCATGAATCCCGCGGCCTGCCAGAACACGTTCTTGGGCAGGGCCCCACCGGACAGGATGACATTGCTCCCGTTGGCGATCGTGAGGTCCCCCGCAATCTGGAAGATCCACACGTCGGTCGCGCTCCCTGCAAGGGTGACGGCGGTGGGGATCAACAGACCGGTGCCCCATTTGTAGACTCCGGGCCTGAGCGTCATGCCCCCAATGTTCCCAGCGCCCAGCTCAACGACGTCGGGCGCGCGGCCAGCCGCAGCAGTGAACGCAATCTCAATGTCGCTGATCGCCGTAGTCAGGTTCGCCGGCGAGGGCGGCGCGTAATTGGCCGCGTAGACCCGACCGGACACCTGGGTCGAGGTGGAAAACACATTCGTGGCATCTGCCGTCAGCGAGAAGCCGGTGATGAAGGTAGCCGCAGCCGGACTGATCCCGATGTCTCCCGTGATGGCCGAGCCTGGCACGGTCGAGATCGCGCTCTTGGCCAGAACGGCGTAGGTTCCGGCGGTACCCAGATCTACGGGAAGCGGGGCCGCCACACTGTCTCCCGTGGTGAAGTTCCAGGAGAAATCCTCTGGGAGGGCCACGCCGTCGGTGCTCGTGGCGGTCGACGCAATCGTCGCCGTGTAGGTCTCCTCAACCGCAAGGAGTGCATCGGGCCAGAAGACCGCGGTCGCGTTGGCGTAGCTCACCCGGCCTGGGACCGGGACCGCGGGATCGCCCACCGTCACAGTGAACGTCGCCGCGGTCAGCGTCGCGCCATCCATGCGCTCGCTGAACCTGGCGGCCACATTCGCGTTGAGCGAGACGCCGGCGGCGCCGCCCCTGGGGACGGTGCTCACGACACCCGGGACGGCGGCAGGAACATCGCCCACATCGTCGGGGTCACCCCCATCGGTCGCGTCGCCAGCCGAATCCCCGTCCGACGTGGCGTCCACGTCATTGGCCGAGTCTACATCCAGCCCAGCGTCACGTCCGTCGCCTCCGGCCCCGCCGACGCTATCGCCGCAGGCGGCGGCGGAGGCGAGAACCAGCAGCAGCAGAACAGCGCGCAGGGTCGATGGGAGCATGTGCGTTTTCAATGGGTTTCCTCAGCGTGGCAAGCCACGCATTCTTATGTGGAGATGCGCCGGTCCCGTTCGCGACAGGCTGGACCGGCTACTGCGCGGGGGCCACGACAATGCTCTGGTCCAGCACCACCGCGGTCTGCGCGAGGAGCGTGCCCGTGACCGACGCGCCCGTGTGGAGCGTGATCGCCGTCTGGCACACGAACATGCCCTCGGCGTGGGCCCCCGTACCAAAGTCCATGAACCCCGCGGCCTGCCAGAAGATGTTCCTGGGCAAGGCGCCACCGGACAGGAGAACCTTGCTCCCGCTGGCCATCGTGAGATCTCCGCCGATCTGGAAGATCCACACGTCCGTCGCGCTTCCGGCGAGGGTGACGTCAGTCGGTATCAGCAGACCCGTGCCCCATTTGTAGACACCGGGCCTCAGCGTCATTCCACCGATGTTCCCAGCGCCCAGCTCGACGATGTCCGGGGCGCGCCCGGCGGCGGCGGTGAACGCGGTCTCCATGTCGCTGATCGCCTTGGTCAGGTTGGCAGGCGTGGGCGTCGCGTAGTTCGCCGCGTAGACCCGGCCCGTCACCTGGGTGGAGGTCGCGAACACGTTTGTGGCATCAGCGGTCAGGGAGAACCCGGTGATGAAGGTGGCCGCCGCGGGACTGACCCCGATGTCCCCCGTGATGGCGGAGCCCGGCACCGTCGAGATCGCACTCTTGGACAGCACGGCGTACGTGCCAGCGCTGCCCAATTCAACGGGAACCGGTGCCGCCACGCTGTCCCCCGTCGTGAAGTTCCAGGTGTAGTCCTCCGGCAGGGCGACGCCTTTGTCGCTGCTGACGCCGGTGGTGATGGTCGCTGCATACTTCTTCTCGACGGTCAGCAGGGCGGCCGGCCAGAAGACCGCAGTCTTGTCGGAGTAGGTGACCAGGCCCGGGACCACGACGGCCGGATCGCCCACCGTGACCGTGAACGTCGCGTCGGTCAGGGTGTCGGCATCCATGGCCTGGTCAAAGGTGGCACTGAGGTTCGCATTGAGCGCGACGCCCACGGCGCCGCGCTCCGGCGTCGCGGACACCACCGAGGGCATCGCGGCGGTCGGAAGATCCGCCCCATCCATCCCCGCGTCGGCGTTCTCCTCGCCGCCGGTGCCGTCACCCACGCCACCCGAATCGCCGCAGGCCGTCGCGAGTACCGCCAGGAAGAGGAGGATTCGAAGCTTCGCTGGGTTCAATTGCAGAGTCATGATGCCTTTTGGGTAGGGGGTGGTTCCGGCGTGCGATGACGGTCTAAAGCTCGAGCAAGAGAAGCTCGAGGCTCACCGACTCGTCCGCTCCGGAGGGCAATGCGACGGACACTGGGCTCGCCGGCAACGTGGTCACCTGCGCCTCCTCGTCGTAGCGCAGCGTCACCTCGAAGCTGCCAGGCAGGAGGTACCGAAAGGTCGCCTCGAACGTTCCGTCGGCGTCCGCGTCCAACAGCGACAACGCTTCCGGATCACCGTTCTCGTTGGTGAGAACCACCTCGAGGGCCCCCAATTGCAGCGGCGCACCGTCCACAACCGGAAAAACCATGTCGTCGCCCGGCGTGACGCGCACCGTGAGGTTCGCAGACAGCTCGATATTGGCGCCCTTGATGACCGGTTTCATGACCCAGCGCCCGGAGTTGCCCGCGGCTTTCCCGAAGGACTGGGCCACGTCAAAGTCGACCAGGATGATGCTGTGCTCGCCGTCAACGTGAAACGTATCGCCGTCGAGCTTCACCTTGACTCCGCTCGTGTCGAAGCTCGGCGTCTGCAGCTCACCGTCGGCGGTCACGCCATCCGGGAGCCCCGCGTAGTCAGGGTCCGTCGCATAGATGGTCGTCCCGCCCTCCTCGTTCTCGACCTCGATGTAGGCGCCGCTGATGACAAAGCGCAGTTGGCTGTAGCTGCCCTCCTCCACATGGACGTGATCGACCAGGGTGACCGTGTCGTTGGCGAGCGTGAGCAGGTTTGTCGTCACGGAGTGATTGCTCAGCACCGTTCGTCCCCCGCTTCCCTGCAGGTAGATCTCATCGATGGTGACCACAGCAGTGACGAAGTCACCGGGCGCGTCGGTCATCTGAACCGACACCTGGCCCATCGCGGGATCTTCGTCCCCCCCGCAGCTCGAGGCCGTCGCGAGCAGGACGCCCAAAGCGAGCAGTAGAACGGCGTGTGTATGGAGCGTTTTCATTGTGGATCCTTTGTGTTGTGCCCTGTGCCCAGGGCGATTCCGACGGTGTGTCAATGTGTGTCGCAGGGTCGCCGGCGATGCGGACGGCGATCCTAGTGTTTCTGCACAGGGACATTGGTGAGTTTCCGGCGAGCAACTCGGCCGGAG
>CALBXO010000331.1 GCA_937890335.1 uncultured Pseudomonadota bacterium
CGTTGTTCACGCCGTTGTTCACGCCGTTGTTCACGCCGTTGTTCACGCCGTTGTTGACGCCGTTGTTCACGCCGTTGTTCGCCTCTCGCGGCACGCACACGTCGTTGAAACACGTCAGGCCCTCGCCGCATCCGTCTCCACAGGCGCAGGATTCGGTCCCGGGTGTACACGAGTCTCCCCCATTGTCGTCGTCACTCGGGCAGCCGGCCGCAAACAGCAGCACAGCGAGAGCATAGCCAAGAAGATGAAACCTGCTCATGAGAACCTCTGGAGCTCAAAGTACGGGCGCACTCTACCAAGGCGGGCGACCCCCGTCGTTCGTATTGCGTCGGTTGCGAGTCGAATGGATTCGACACGACGATGGCGATTGCCAGCCCAACATCAGAACATGGCGCCAAATCCCTTTCCTCCGCCTTTTCTGACGCCGCGCCTCTGTTTGAGCGCTTCCTTGGGCCGGAACCCGACCACGCCATCGTGCGGCGATTCACCACCGAAATCGACATGGACCGCCTTGAGTTCACGCAAAGCGTTCCGGTGATTGGTATGGGTTTGTGGGTCCGCCGCGCTGGCGCCGACGATCTGGCGCTTCAGCCGGTCGTGCCGTACCGCCCCGTGGTGGGTCTGGTTGAACAGCTTCCCGACGACATTGAACCCAGCGGCGAACGCCCGCCGATACCCGTTCACATGTTTGATTCCAATATGGATGGACTTGCCCGCAAGGTAGGCCGCCCCCAAACCCAGGACGATGGCGGACATCCTGCGGCCCGTCTGCCAGTGGGGTTCACGGTTGTCCCCGCGTCCCACCGAGTTCCTGATCGAGACCATCGCGTTCGCCATGGGCATCGCCGGTGAGGACATCGACCGGTTCCTCAACGCGGAGGACGCGCTTGCACCAGCGCCGGATTTGGCGAGCTTCTTCGGCGGCCACGTGCCGGGCGTCGCGTCGCTGACGACGGAGGGTTCGGCGCAGTTCTGGGCCGACAGCGGCAGCGCGCTGCCCACCTCCATGCTCTACGTCACCTTTGCCGCAGTCATCTCGGACCCAGACCGCAACCTGCCCGCGAGCAACGCCCTTTTCTGGCACCTGCTGCGCCGCGCCGGAGGCAGCAACTCCTTCAACGACATGCAGGTGCGGCTGCCCAACCAACGACTCGGTGGCCCACTCCGTGCGGTGGAGGTCCAGTTGCCCGTGGCAGAGGGCAACCACTGGCAGTGGGAGCTGTCCACCAAGGACGTGCCCGCGGCCGTGATGCCGCCCGAGATGGTGGAGCGAATCCCCCACGTGGAGCTCATGGTCGCCTGGTTGCAGACGCTCACGGAGCTGGATCTGCTCACCGACTGACGGGTCCGCCCGCAAGCTGCAGACCCATCCTTCGGGACGCACTACGACTTGCGCAGGGCGCGAACGGCCAAATACACCCCAGCACCGATCAGCCAGAGCCACGGCGCCCCATGCCAGAGAAGGTCGCCGTAGTCGAGCAGCGCCATCCCCTCACCTCCCCCCGCCACCCAGCGAATCTTCCCCACGATGTGGGGCTCCGGCGAGTAGGGGGCGAGACCCAGAGTGAGACACAGGGCGAGCGGAAGGCCCAGGATGAGCGCCTTCGTTCTCGATTTGGGCTCAGTCATGGAGGGCACGTTTAGGCCCGGTCATGGGCAGGTCCAGGTGGCCTGAAGGTAGCGGATCACCGGCGACTCACCCTCTGCGTTCTGGTCCATGGAGGCGTTGACGCGCAGGAAGCGGTCGTGCTCGAGGCCGGCCCGATCCAGGAGTTCTGGCATGGACGCGGGGGACTGCGTACCAGGCACAACCAAGGGACCTGCAATGGGCCGGCCCCGAAGTTCCTCTCGGGTCGGCGCAGTGACGAGTGTCACCGCGGTCCGACCGCCGTCGGGCACCTCAATGTCCCACCGCATCTCACGCCATTGGGGATCGTCACAGCCAGCGTCGATCACGTCCTCATACAGCCCGGCGCCAAACACGCCTCGCCGCACAGACCCTGTGAAGTCGGAGTAGGTGTACGGACCCTCCGGCCCGGAAAACCTGGTGATCTCGAGCGTGTCGGTGCGTATGCGGAGCAGGTGGTTGGAGAGGAAGAAGAGCGCCCAGAGGTCCCCTGTGCTGTCAAAGCCCAGGCCGGACGGACCACGGACTTCATTGGGCATGAGCAGCGCGCCGTAGCGGGTCATCGTGCCGCCCGGGACAAAGTCGTCGGAGTTCCAGATGTACAGCTGGGGGCGCGCGCTGTCGTCCCCAGCCAGCATGAACACCCGGCCATCGGGGTGGACGGTGATGCCACGCAAGGTCGCCAGCCTTCGACCCGTCGTGTCCACGCGGGTCCACTGTCTCAAACTGGGGTCGTAGCCGAGCGCGTCGTCGCAGTGGGCGCCGCTGATCCACAGACGATCGCGCTGGTCTACCGTCAGGCCGTAGGAGTGGTTCTGGTAATCGCACCGGCGACCCCCGGGGAACGGAATTGGGGCGGACACCTCGTTGGTACGGGTGTTGATGGAGACCAGCCGGTCGTCCTGCAATGGGCCACTCCACAGCGTCCCATCGCTCGTGACCACGCCCGAGTACGGCCGCATGTCCACGTCAAGCTCCACCATGGTTTCGCCCGTTGCGGGGTTGAGCTTGAACCACTTGCGGGCGTTGTGAGCGCCGACCCACGGGTAACCCTCCGGGTACTCCTCGTCGCCGCCGTCTACGGCCAGGCCGCGCAGGAGCGCGTGGACTGCACCTACGGGGGCGGTGTAGAGCACGCATTCGTCCTCTCCGTAGGGCAAGACCTCGCCAGAATCCGAGGTGTCGATCATTCCGTTTTCATTGCGGTCCACACAGTCTTCCAAGGACCCCGCAACCTTGGTGACCGTGCCCTGGATATTGTAGCCACGGCTGGCGACGTACACGTCCCCGCGGCCGTCCACCACAACGCGGCTGGGCATGTTACACCCTGCCGAATGGCAGCATTGGCCCGAGCACTCACCCTCCGGAATACCCACGCGGTAGCGCGAAACCTCTCGCGGGCCCTCGGGATCCCAACGGCTCAGCGTGCTGCGCGCCGTGTTCGGGATCCATAGCCAGTCGTTCTTACGGACACTGACGGTGATGACGATCCCGCCACGCTCGTCGTCGACCCTGGCCCCGTCGAGCCCATCTGGGTCCCAATCGCGCCCAAACCGGCCGATGCGCTCCCCTTGGCAGGTGAGGTCGCAGTCGCCGCAGGTGCTCTGCACGCCCTCGTCGATCTCGCCGTCACAGTCGTCGTCCAGCTCGTTGCAGATTTCTTCCGGCGCCGGGTGCGCGCACCGGTCGGCGTCCTCGTCGCATAGATCCTGTGTGCATATGTCTTCGTCGGTGCAGTCGGGGGCCACCCCCTCCACGCAGCCCTCAAATGCCAGACAGCGCTCTGCGCCATTGCACCACAGCGAGTCGTCACACAGGGCGTCGTCCGGTAGGTTCACGCAGCGATCCAGCTCGACGTCGCACGCGTCTGCGGTGCAGTCTGCTCCGTCCTCGCAGCTGGGCAACGGACCGGGGATGCAAAGCTTGTCTGCCAGCGAGCACACCTCGACCCCATTGCAGAACACCCCGTCGGAGCACAACCGGTCGTCGGGCGTGCGCTCACACCGGTCGTTCTCCTCGTCGCAGCGGTCCACAGTACAGACAAGGCCGTCGTCGCAGGCGGGACCAAAACTCATCTGGCACCCCACAAACGGCGCACATTGCTCCTCCCCGTTGCAAAACCTGCCGTCGGCGCATTGTGCATGGTCCACGGCGTGCACACACCGGCCCGTGTCCAGGTCGCAGCGGTCCGCCGTACAGTCCTGTCCGTCGTCACAGCGGGGATCCTCCGCGCCATCGCAGGGTGGAGGCTCCACGCACCCGCCGGCCCCCGGCCGGCACAATTGCCCCTCTTCGCATTGGCGCGCGTCGGCCAGGTGGTCGCACCCCGCCTCTGGGTCGCACAAGTCGACTGTGCAACCGATGCCGTCATCGCACAGCCGGGCCTGGGGCGTGAACACGCACCCGCGTGTCGCGTCACAGGTGTCGTCGGTGCAGGCTACGCCGTCGTCGCAGTCGAGGTCGCGACGCTGGTGAGCGCAGCCCTCCTCGACGGTGCACGAGTCGGTGGTGCACGACACGCCGTCGTCGCAATCCAGCGCCACACAATCAAAGGCCGCCACGTCAGCGGACTCGACCGGGGCAGACTCGGTGCCGCTGTCGTTCCCGCAACCCGCGAGAACCAGGAACACAACCAGTCGGTTCATGAGGCCAGACTACACTTCGAGCGCTACGAACCAAAGTCCGCCAAGTACACGATCGGCTGGAGACCGCTCGATAGGTCAGGGACCCGCATCTTGCGCCGGCGACACCGTCAGCGACGTAATCGCGACGGTCGCGCCGCTCGGATAGTCCACGGGTCTCGTTCGATAGCGCTCACGCCCAGGCCGCGCATGGCCATCGCTCCGGCTCGAACCAGTCGGCGAACACCACGTCGCGCTCGTGAAACGCCCTGAAACTTGACCCCCGCAAGGTGGATGGCTAGCTTCATGTCGAAGCCAGCCAGCCAGGCGCGAGTAGTCGTACATGGCTACCGCGACACGCGTTTTCGTTCACAGGCATGCGTCGGTCAGCTTGTTCAGGTCGAGCACGCAGAGTACCCCCGACGGGAGATTGAATGAACCGGTTTGCGTTTCTGCTTGCCCTCGGGCTCGTCGCGTGCGGCGATCCTTCTGTCCCATCCATCGACGATTCGGATACAGCACCGCCCCCGGAACAACCGGACGCGGGGATGGGGGAGGACTCCTCCCCTCACAACATTGCGCCCGAGGTCGTGCTCGAGGCGCCGGAGACTGCTCATCGCGCGAGCGGCGTCGCGCTGGAGGCAGTCGCCTCGGACGCCGACGGCGACGAGCTGGAGTGGACTTGGGAGGTGAGCAATGGGCAGGTGGAATGGGCCGGTGGCCAGGCCGTGGTCACGACGCCGGATGCGCCGGGGATTGTGACGGTCTCAGTGTCGGTGACGGATGGTCAGGCCAGCGCCACGGCGCGGGTATCGGTGGCCGTGGAGAACCGGTCGCCCTCGGTCTCTGTGGCCGCCCCCGAACCGGTTGCCCGCGGCGAGGAGGTGACGCTGTCGGCCCAGGGTGAGGACGCCGATGGCGATCCACTGCGCTACGAGTGGATCCAGCTCGGTGGCGGGCAGGTCCCGCTCGACGAGCCCACCGACGCGACAATCCGGTTCCGGGCTCCCTCAGCGAGCGGCGAACTGACCTTCTCGGTGACGGCTCATGACGGCCACGACGCCTCTCCGCCAGCCACCGTGGTGGTGAGCGTCACCAACGCGCCTCCGGTCGCCGACGGGTCCGCCCCCGACATCGTCCACAAGAGGGCCAGGTTCGCTCTCGATGCGGCCTCCAGCGCCGACCCCGACGGGGATGACCTCACGTTCGTGTGGACACAGTTGGCGGGCCCCGACGTGGAGATTGAAGATCGGGGGCAGACCGCGTTCGTCCTCGCCCCCACGGTGTCCGGCCCGCTGCGATTCAGTGTGGTGGTCAGCGACGGGGAGCACAGCAGCCAGGCCGTGGAGCTCGAGACGCTGGTCGTGAACCGCGCTCCCGAGGTCAGCGCTCCCGAGCAGCTCGAGGTCGGGCAGGGTACCGCCGCGACCCTGGAAGCCGACGTCGTGGAGCCGGACGAAGATTCCTACGAGCTCGTCTGGACGCAGACCGAGGGTGCGCCCGTCTCCCTGAGAGGCGAGGATCCCGAGCGTCCGTGGTTCGAAGCGCCACGAGAGCCCGGTAGCCTCGGATTTCGCGCCATGGTCATCGACGCGGAGGGGGCCAGCGACGCGGTGGATGTGGTGGTGAACGTGCGGAACGAGTCGCCCAGCGTCCGGGCCGAGGCGCCAGCGACGGTACGGAAGGGGCAGCGAGTCGAGCTCAGCGCTACCGCCACCGACCCCGGTGGTGACCCGCTCAGCGTCACCTGGACCCAAGTGGGGGGCGCGCCCGTGTCGCTGGACGGGGCCGAAACCTTGACGCCGGCTTTCCTCGCGCCCACCACCAGTGGCGAGCTCGCCTTCTCCGTGCGGGCACGGGACCCCTGGGGAGGCGAGGGCGCCGCTACGGTGCGGCTCCTGGTGGAAAATCGGAGGCCTGTGGCGGAGGCCTCCGCGACAGGGCCGTTCCGCCATGGTCTCACCATCGTACTCGACGGGACGGGCAGCAGCGACCCCGATGGAGATCCACTCGGCTACGCGTGGCGTCAGACCAGAGGGCCGGCGGTGACCGTCTCGGACGCCGATGGGCCCATGGCCAGCGTGCAACTCAGCGGGGTAGGGAGCTACGAGTTTCGTCTCACGGTCACGGATGCGGACGGGGCACAGGCCCTCGCTGACGTGCTCTTTGACGCGACCAACGAACCACCGGTGGCCGACGCTGGCGAAGACCTCGAGGTCGCGCGGGATGCTGCGGTCACGCTCGACGGATCCCGATCCATGGACCCGGACGGCGGTGCATTGACCTTGCGCTGGAGTCAACTGACTGGCACCGCTGTGGATCTGGCCGGCGCGGATACCGCCAACCCGAGCTTTGTCGCGCGCGGGAGCGCGGACCCGTTGACCTTTGAACTGGCGGTCTCCGACGGGCTCGTGGAGAGCACGGACACGGTGGTCGTGACCGTGGCCAATCACGTGCCGGTCGCCGTCCTGACATCTCCGCCAACGGAGTGCCGACCCGGCGAACGCCTCGTGTTCGAGGGGCACGATAGCTTCGATGATGATGGCGATGAGCTGAGCTATCGATGGCGCCTCGACGGGATCAACGCGCAGTTCGAGGGGCCCAGTGACGAGGCCACCATCACCGCGGCTTGCGCCTCGCGACCAGGGACGTTCTCGGTCTCATTGGAGGTCCTCGACGGGCTCGCCGTCAGTGAAACCGTCCGCGCCCAGGTCGAGGTTCGCAACGACCCGCCCGTGGCCGACGCCGGCGGTGATCAGGTCGCCAACGCCGGGTCCGAGGTCACGCTGGATGGCTCCGCGTCGGTCGACCACGAGGGGGACCGGGTCACATTCGCGTGGGCACAGGTCGACGGCCCGGCGGTCCAGCTCCGCGATGCCCGGCAGCCCGTCGCGACCTTCGTCATGGTGGACGCCGCCGTGACCCTGCGCCTCACCGTCTCGGACCCCTACGGCTCAGCATCCGACACCGTCGTCATCGCGCCAAACAGGCCACCAGTTGCGGACGCAGGCGCCGACGTCTACTTCCGGCGCAACTTCACGACAACTGCCCAGCTCAACGGGTCGGCGTCGTTCGACCCGGAGGGCGGGACCTTGACCTACTCCTGGCGACAGATTGGCGGGCTTGATCCTCGTGCCCAGGTTTCGGGAGCGGACACCCCAAGGCCGGAGATTTCGTTCCAGTCGTACCAGGACCGGTTTGAGTTCCGACTCACTGTCACCGACGAACGTGGACTGTCGAGCACTGACACCGTCGAGGTCATTGGGGTCTCGTGGAGTGGCCAGCGTGCCGTGGTTCCGCAGCGCCCGGACCACGACGGGGCCAATCCCCACCTCGTGGGTCGAATCCGCTGCGAGGGCGGCGGCATCCCCTCGCGGATCGAGCGCGACGAACAGCGGCTCTACCTCTCGTGCCCCCACGTGGAGGTCTGGAACTTCGAAGATCCGGTCAATCCCGTGCTGGTCGGGACCAATCCCTGGATCCCCGAGGGACAGTTCTGCGCAGGTTCCTACCTGCGCTGGAGTAGCGAGGAGGTCGTGGGCGTCGAAGTGCGCGACCCGTTGAACGTGGCGACTGCCAGCTGGCAGCCCGTCGGGGACAGGCGGTTCGTGTCGTTCGATGTGGCCGACGGTCTGGCCGCTGTTGTTGGGAGCAGTG
>CALBXO010000332.1 GCA_937890335.1 uncultured Pseudomonadota bacterium
AGACAAGGGGGGGGCTGGCTCCTCCAGAGCCGCCGACAGCGCGTTCACCTGGGATTGGGCGAGCTCGAGACGCTCGAGAACGGTGTCCTCGGCCTCGGCGTACTTCCGGTACCTGCGAAAATAGCGCTCGATGTTTGCGCCCAGGTCGAGCTTGGGGTCGAGAGGGATCTCGACCTCCGCAAGCTCAGGGTCGTAGAAGTCCTGGACGCGTGCCGACGCCGCGCCGCGGTCGATCTTGCCGTACGCCGACTGAAGAAGCTCCCCAAAGCGTCGCCAGCGCGGCGCGTCTTCCACTTTGGCGGCGTCCGCCTCGATGCGGCTGAGCTTGCGGCGCGCGGACTTGAGTGCCCGTCGGAGGGTTCGGTCGCGCCCGGCGTCCTGCTGTTGGGCCTCGTCTTCCGCGGACCGTTCGCCATAGTGCTTGGCGACGACCGGGCTGCGCTGCCCCACTTCCAGCTGCGCGAGCCCCAGCGGGTCCGCGTCCAGGGCAGCGCGCAGGGACTCTGGGGGCGGGGTGTCGTCGAGGGGGGCCGGCGCCTTGGGCGTGCGAGGGCGCAAGCTCCCGAGGATCGCGCCAGACTCGTCCAGCAGGTAGAGATTGCCGCCAGCCCTGCGCCAGCGCAACACCAGGCTGAGCCCGGCCTGCAGGTGCAAACGCCAGAACCGGTCGCCCGGCAGCGTGGAGATCGCGACGACGCGCGCGCCCACGACATGTTTGCGCAGCAACATCACAAAGGCCGTGGGCCGCTCGCGCTGGGCGGGCTTCTCCGTCACCAGGTGGACGCGGGACTCATTGGGGCCGGTCTCAAACAGAACCCGGAGGTTCTCTCCTGGGATGCGAACTTCCAGCCAGACGGCCGTCGCGGAGGGGCAGCGCACTTCGCGCAGCGAGCCGCCGACGAGCCCCTCGAGCTCCGGAGTCAGGAGCTCGAGCTCGCGGCTTCCCAGGGTCATGGGCCGGCTGACTCAACCCTGACGCACCGGAAACCCACGTAGGCGCGGGCCTCGGGAAACTTCGCGACGCACGGTCCCGTCGCGCACAGAGGCAGGCGGAATGCGACGCCCTCGAGCGGGAACGTGCCCTTCTTGTCCAGCGGCCAGCCGCGCACCGCGGCGTAGGTCATGCCCCCCTGGTCCGCCCACTCCGCTTTGGCGCCGGTGTGCGGGTCTCGCCAGGTACCCGTGGTCCATTCCTGGGCGTTGCCGAGCATGTCGTGGACCACCGAGTGGGCGCGGTCTTGCGTCTTGTCGCGCGACCCGGTCCCAACGGCGATGGGGCGGGCTCCACTGCCGCGGTACGCATGAACATCGTTAGGGGACGGACCCTCATCCCCCCAAGGGAAGGTCGTGCGCTTTGGACCGCGGGCCACGAACTCCCACTCTTCCTCGGTGGGAAGCCGACCGTTGCGAGACTTGCAGTACGCTGTGGCCGTGTCCCAGGGCACGCCGGTGGCAGGTGCGGCGTTGTCGCCACGTGTCTTGGGCTTCCAATCATGGTCAGGCGTGCTGCTGAGGAACACGTCGATCTCAGCCCAGGTAACCTCGTGTTCCTGAATGTGAAATCCGTTGTCCGGCGACATCAGCCCGGCGGAGGCGGCGAACGCGTTGAGCCCAGGCAGGGTCTTTTTCCAATCTGCCACGGAGATGCCCCGCCGCAGGGGGTCGACGCCGATCGCAACCGGCTTGTCCTCGGGTGGAATCCAAACCCATTTGTTCAGGTCGTCGTCGATGTCGGCAGGTCCTGTGACCGCGACCATCTCGGCATCCTTCTCGGCCGCCGCTTCAGCGTCTGGGTCGTCCGCGGCCGCGCCGGCATCGGCTTTGGCGACCACCGGTGTCGCATTGTCTCCCGGCTCGTCGCCCGGCTTGGGCGTGTCGTCCTCCAGCAGACCGGGCACCACCAGGGCGGCCACGGCGGCGAGAATGACCAACAGTCCGAGCAGTCCACCGGCAATGGCGATGAGTGGGGCGTTGCTCGTTTTGGAGACCGCTGCGTTGGGACCGGTGACCTCGACTTCGCCGCCATCGGGGGCGTTGCCCTGGTCGAACACGCCGGTGCTCACGCCGAACCCACCCGTGTTTCCCTGGGCGCCGGGGTCGGTGACGACGACGCCGCTGTGCAGATTTCCCGAGGTGGAGCTGAGGCGCACCGGCGTCTCGCCGACCTTTGGAGCGGCGATCGACGCCGCGTCCAACGCCAGGAGGGCGCGACGCAGCTCTGCGGCGTTCTGGTAGCGGACCGCGGGGTCGATGCTCAGCGATTTGGCCAACACCGGGCCCAGTGGACCTGCCAGCAGGCTCTGCGGCAGGTCGAGCTCGCCCTGGGCGTGGGCCATCAGGCAGTGGACGTACTGCTCCTTGTTGACCACCGGAGAGCCCGTCAGCATCTCCACCAGGATGAGGCCGCTCTGGTACACGTCCACAGCGGCGGTGAGATGCTGCTCCTTGATGTACTCGGGGGCCATGTACTGCGGGGTACCCAACACCTGCCCTGTGCCGGTCAGGCGCGTGTCTTCTCCGGTGACCCCCGCGATGCCAAAGTCCAGAATCGCCAGCGATTCGTGATCGGTACCGGTGTCTGTGACGAAGAGGTTTGCCGGCTTGAGGTCCTTGTGGACGATGCCCAAACGGTGGGCTTCCGCGAGGGCGTCGAGGGCCTGGCACATCAGGAAGATGGCCCGCGTCGGAGGCAGCGCGCCCCCCTCATCGATCTCCACATCGAGTGGGCGACCGTTGAGCAGCTCCATGACGATGAATGGATTGCCCTGCTCCGTCTTGCCGACGTCAAAGACGCCGACGACACCGCTGTGGCGGATGCGCGCGGCTGCTTTGGCCTCGCGGCGGAAGCGCTCGACCATGGCGTCGGCTTGTTTGTCGCCGTCGTCGCCGTTGATCTTGAGGATCTTGATGGCGACGGGCCGCTCGATGTCCGGGTCGATGCCGGCGTACACGGTGGCGAAGCCACCCGCGCCGAGGTAGCCCGTGATCTTGTAGCGGTCGCCGATGACCGTGCCAGCGGCAAGCCTGGGCGCGGTGGCCGTTGCGGTCATGGACCCTCCGTCATCTCGTGCCGAGCACCTGCCGGACGATTCGGACAGCGCCGGCACCGTCCTCCGGGACGTAGGCGCTGAACACGGCGTCTCCCACGCGCTCGGCCGCAAAGCCTTTCTGCGCCTGGAGGTGTTTGAGCTTCTGCGGCACGAAGACAGATGGGTTGTCGAATGTCCAGAGCGTCAGCGCCGCGTTCACATTGCCCTTGGAGACCAGCCACACTCGGGCTGTAATGCCGGTCTGCTTCTCGTCCTTCGTGGTCAGGATCTTGTAGCCGGACGCCTTGATCATGCGCTCCGCGCTGGCAAAATCGAGGCCCGCCCCCGCGGGCTTTCTGTCGGGCACCACCGGGTCCGGGTCGTCGCGCCTGGCGGACCCACCCGCGGACGCGGCGCAGCGGAAGCCCAGCCCGTCCTCGCGGCTGTTGGGGTCCAGGTAGAACCGGTACGAGACGCGTCCGGCGTTTGCCGCGAACGTCCATGAGCCACCGCGCGCTACGCGCTGGCCGCTCGCAGAGTTCGTGCTGCGGGGGTCGGACTTGGGACCGGCGGTGTAGAAGCTCTCGTCAAACCAGTCGCTGGTCCACTCCATGGCGTTGCCGGCCATGTCGTGGGCGCCGTAGGGGCTCGTGCTGGCGGAGTAGAAGCCCACGGGGGCCGTGGTCACGTGGCCGTCCTGGGAGCCAAACCCGGTATTCTCGCCCCAGTTGAAGGCGCTCGGGTCAAACCGGTTGCCCCATGGGAACTCGCGTTCGTCCGTCGCGCCGCGCGCCGCCTTCTCCCACTCGGACTCGGTAGGCAAGCGCTTGCCAGCCCAGCTGCAGTAGGCGTCCGCCTCGTTCCAGGTGCTGCAGACCACCGGGTGTCCCGGCTTGCGGATGTCGGCGTGGGGGGTGTTGCCCACTTCCCAGGAGCCGCTCTCGGCATCGAACAGCGAGCATTGTCCGTAGTTGATGGCCCGACACTTTCCAGCCTTCACGCACGTGTCGTACTGCGCGTTGGTGACCTCGAATTTGTCGATCTGGAAGGTGCTGACCGTGATGGGCACCTGGGGGCCCTCACGCTCGAACCACTCGATGTTGCACTCGGCGGTATAGGTCTCGTTGCAGACCTTCAGGCCCGCGCGCATGGACGCAGGTGTGGAGCCGCGCTTGTAGCTTCCACCTGGCACGGACACCATCGCGGCCGTGTCGACGGCAGGGCGAGATACCTCGGCAACTTCGGCGCGTCCAACGCACGTCTCGCCGCTGGCCTGCGTGCCCTTGGGGCACTCGGGTTTGCCAAGGCATTTGTTCTGCATTTTGGACCAGGCCTGCCCAGGCCAGCAGCAGTGCTTCTTGTCCTGCGCCAGTGCTTTGCCGGCCTGGCACGCCTCGCGCTTGGGCGCCTTGCGGCAGGACTGCTGGACCTCGTCCACGTTCCAGCCGCGCGGACACTTCTGCGGCGTTCCCACGCAGCGCGACCCATTCCAGGCCTGCCCCGTCCAACAGCAGTGCCCGCCTGTGTCGGCCGTGATCTTCTGCCCCTTGGGGCAGCGACGTGGCTTTTTGGTCTTGTTCTTCTTCTTGATGCAACACCCGTGGGCGTCGCGCTGGGAAGGATCACAATTGCGGTTGCAGTTCTGCGCTTCCGCAGTTTGCGGCAGCGTCAGAAACAGGAGAGCCGTGACGGCACAACATAGGGTGCTTCGAAGCATGGGACGAGTTTACCCGCGTGTTCCGGTGGTGTCACTCCCCAAGAGCGCGGGTTGGCCTGGCAGCGCGCGTGGGGGGGCTGGGAGCTTGGACAACCACTGCTGGATGAGGTTCCGAACTTTGTGTCGTTGTTGCAAGAAGACGAAGTGACCGCCGCGAACCATGGCGAGCTCCCCATGGGGGCCGGCTCGGCGCGCGAGAGACCGCGCGGGTGCTCCCGCCGTCCATGTGTCGCGCGTACCGTGGACGACGAGCAGCGGTACGCCCGGAACCGAGGCCCGACGGGACACGCCGGAGACGAGGACGAGCCCCGCGATCTGGTGGCGCAGGGGCCGAGCGTGGACGCTTGCACCCAGCGCTCCCTGGCTCAGCCCCGCGAGCACCACCCGCCTGGCCCCGGCACCTTTGAGCGCGCGGATGCTCCGCTCGATGACCTGACGCCCCCTCTTGCTCGACCAGCGTGCTGGCACGCCGAGGCTCGGGCACACGGTCCGGGCGTGGGGAGCGGCCTGGGCGAACTGCCAACAGTTGATGGTGAAATTCCCGCCGTAACCGTGGAGGAACACGATGCCGAGGTCCGATGCCGGGGCCGACGGTTCGATCCACAGCGCACCGTCGCCACCTCCCTGAAGCTCGTGGAGGACGAGCGACGGCGCCGGGCCCATCTCGTCGTAGGCACCGTACATCGCGATCGGGAGCTGCCCTGCTTCCTCGGGCGAGAACCTGCCGACGGCCAACAGGGTCAGGGCCCCACAGATGGAGACGAGGCCCTCGGGTGTCAGATGGTCGGCGAACGCCGAGGGCTCGCTGCGAATGTCACCCCGCGCCGCGGACAGGGTCGGGCCGACCACCGCGGCGCTCAGCACAAGCCAGGCGAGTGTGTGGGTGGACGCGCCCAGAATGGCGAGCAGATTGCGCATGAAGAGACCGGCACGCGGTTGGGAACCGTGGGTCAACGCACCGCCGCCGGGCCTTTATTCGGGGTCGGCCGCGGTCGGGGTCGGCCGCGGTAGGTCCGCCCACGCCCACGCGCGGCCTCGCGCACTCCAGGGAGCGCCAGGCTCGCCGGGTACCCCATCGGGAGGACCGACGAGGCTGGTGGCCACGCGGCGGGTCAGCGGTGCTACGGAGCGGTGACGTACAGGACGCCCAGGCACATCTCGTCCTGGGTGCCCTCGCCCCACTCGACGTCGCCGGGCTCGAGTTGCTGGTAGGCGTCGGATTCCCCGTCACCGTCGGTGTCCACATGCGCGAACACCTGGTTGCCCGCCGAGTTGTCCCAGTGGCACTCCAGCGACAGCTTGTCGCCGGGCTTGACGGTTTTGGGTTCCAGGAACCCGTAGGCCAGCTGCCACGCAAAGTCCCAGCGCGGCACGTCGAGCATGCACTCGTCGCCACCGTCGGCCCGCGCGATGCCGATGCGGCCCTTGCTGCCCAGTGAGTGCATGTGGATACCGAGACCGTAGACAATGAACTCTCCGTTGGCGATGGCGCCGTCCGAGATGTAGGACATGAAGTTGGTGGGATCGAAAGCGAAGGCGTGTTTGGCGTCCTCGTCGCCCTTGGCGATGGGCATGCCGCCGGGGTCCAACCAGCTCGGGTTGGTGAACGGCATGACGAATGCTTCCTTGGCCACCGAGTCGTCGAGACGCAGCTCGATCCCGGTCTGGTCCTCCAGCGCGCCCGAGTTCAGCGTGTTGTAGTGCACCTGCAGGATGATGGCGCTGCCCGGCTCGATCTTGATGCCCGTGTCGGGCCAGAAGTCTCCGGTGTTGCTCCCAGGTGCCCACGAACCGAGCCAATTGGCCCGCGCGCCCGTGCCGCCGTAGCAGGTGTAGCCGGGGCCGGGTTCCGCCGCGTCCAGCGCTCGGTACCGCTCCACGTTGTCCGGCGTTCCGATGAAGGCGATGACGTGGTGGACGATGGCGTCGTTGCCGGGAATCGCGCGGAAGCCGGTGACGAATTTGGTCTTGTCTTCGGGCCAGTCGATCACAAAGCAACGGTAGTCGTCCGGCTCAAACTGCGGCTTGTAGATCTCCGGCATCATGAGCGTGGAGTCCACCCGGCTCAGTCCGCTGCTCTGCGTGCGATCAGGTTCCGGCGCGTCCTCGGGTTCGCCCTCCGGGGCGCCGAGTTCAATCCAGGTGTCGATGAGGTCGAGCTGGGCGTCTGAGAGGCTCGGATCGTTGACGTAGGTGGTGCAGTGCTGGCCCGCGAGCCACGGCGGCATGGTCCGCGTGTGCACCGAGTCCTTGATGGCCATCTTGAGCGCGTTGACCGAGGTGTAGTCCCCGAGCGCAAACGGCGCGATGCCGCCCTCGCGGTGGCAGGATGCACAATTGGCCTCGATGAGCGGCGCGATGTCGCGGTGGTACGTGACCGCAGGACCGTCCTCAGGACCGGGGTCAGCTCCGTTGTTGGAGGACTCCACGGGCTCGGAGGCCTCGCCGCAGCCCACGGTGAGCGCCAGCGCGAGAAGGAGGAACAGTCGGGATGCAGACATCGTGAAGGACCTCATCGTCAGGTTCGTGCAGGAGGGTAGCGGTCGCGGCGGTGGGTGCCAATGCCCACAGGCAATCTGTCGGCCCCTACTTCTTTTTGAACATGCGGGAGAACCAGTTGCCGACCTCTTTCGTGTCGACGACTGGGGCCAGCGTGGCGTTAAAACCGCGCACGGCAACGTCGTTTTCGGGCTGTGCGGCCTTCGCCTGGCCAAACAGGCTGTGCGCCGACTCGCGCTCGCCGCTGCTGTGGGCCAGCTCCGCGAGGTAGCAATAGGTGTCAGAGCGGAGCTCGTGCCGGCCGACATCGACCTGCTTCAGCAGGTTCTGCAGCCGCCTCTCGGTCGCGGTGGTGCGGGCGATCCCACACACGTAGGTGACCCAGGTGTGGCGGATCTGGAACTCGACGTTGTGCGGGTCCTCATGGGTGGCCAGGGTCCACTCCTCGAGCGCGAGGGTGTGGTCGCCGAGTTCAAAGAGGTCGGCAGCCTGTGCCGCGTGGCTGGCGGCCGACTGCACCTCCTCGTCGCTGGGACCTTTGCGGCGCTCGCGGTCTACGGTCTGCGCGGCGGCTGCACCCTTGGGGAGCTTCGCGGCCACGGCTGCGCTCGGGATCGACACCGAGATGGCCTTGAGGCCACCGCTCGACTTCCCGCCCTTTCGGACCTTCTGGAGTTTCAGCGCTCCGAGCGCCTGCTGACTGGAACTTGGGGGGCCACCGGCACCCGACCTGGCCAGACCCTGTTCGCTGTTTTCGTCGTGCGAGTCGTCCGCCACGGGTCTACTCGTCAGTCGCGACTGAAAATTCGGTTGAACCACGAGGAGTCGCCATCCTGCTCCCCGGCCGAATTCTCGGAAAGGCGCCGAGCATTGTGCATTCGGCTTGCCTTGGCAAGCTCGGCGCGGGCGTGTCCGTGCCCGTGGTTGAGTTCGAGGGTGCGCTCGAACTTCGCGATGGCTGCCGGGAAATCTTCCTGTCCGGCGAAGATCCGCCCCACCAGGAAGTGTGCGTGGGCCAGGTCGGCGTCGCCCTCGGCGTACCCCTCAAGGGCCTTCTCGATCCCCGCGATCGCGCTGGCGCCGCGCTCGATGCCGCAATGATACCGAAACCAGCGCACCCTGACTTCGTAGCAAGGCCGACCGGCGAACCGGTCTTCCAGCTCCGCGAGGTCCCGGAGGGCCAGGTTCTTCTGCCCTTCCGCGTAGCCATCCACCGTCACCAGCTGGGCCGGGAGTTCGGTGGGGATCGGGCGTTGGGCCTTCGTCGGTGCGGACGACGTGGGGAAGGGGTGGAGGGCGAAGTCGGGGTGCTCTTGTTGCTTCCGGTGCGCGTGCGGGACCAGTCGCGGCGCCGCGTCGGGCGGGTGGTCGGTGCGACCGAGGCCGGTGTATTGCCCGCCGCAGGGCCTTCGACTCCCATCTCCGCAAGCTTCTGGCGCCGGGCTTTCTCGATTCGCGCCTGCAGGGAGGTGTCGCCGACGAGCTCGCGCTTCCGGCGTAGCCGGGTACCCGAGGCAGTACGGACCTCAAACTCAGACTTGTCGTCGCTCATCCCCGTACCTCACTCTTCTCACCCGCACGCAGAGTAAGTCTTGATGGTGAAAAAATCCACCCCTCTGTGCGCGAGCGTGCGCGTCAGAGGTCGCTGTCTTCGGACACCGGTTGCGCGTTCAAGGGACAACAGCCCTCGATGGCGTCGGCGAGGAGCCGCAACTGGGAAGCAATGGTGCCGAATTCGACGCGGTAGAGCACTTGCTTTCCCTCTCGGCGGCTCGACACGATGCCGGCTTGCTTCAGAGTGCGCAGATGGCGGGACACCACCGACAGATCCACCGCGCTCCATGACGCGATCTCGCCGACGGTGCGCTCGCCGGAGCCACATGCGCAGAGGTGCGCCAGCAATTGGGTCCGCGTAGGGTCGCACAGCGCCCGAAAAAGCTCCGGATCAAAGAAGACTTCGAGCATGGAGCACGCCGACGGCGCGGCGTCTTCCGGAGCGGTCAGGGCACTGTCGATTGTTTGCGTCACGGCGCAAATGTTGGGTCCCGACGTGTCCGAGTCAAGCAGTTTGTGGGATGTTGGAAGGAATCGTCGGACGTTGATCGTCGGGTGACGCGGGAAGGAGTGGATGGGCGGGACCAATCTCAAGGCGCAGGCGCTGCTGGACACGGTGGAGGAGATCGCCACCGTCGACCTGGGCACTTCGGCCGGTCCCGCGCCTGTGATTCGCGACGGGTTCAGTCGCTATGTTCCCGGAAGGACGGTCGGCCAGGGCGCGTTTGGCGAGGTCGTGGAGGCGTTTGACAACGATCTGCGGCGGCGCGTCGCCGTGAAGCGCCTGAGGGATGTCGCCGCCGGGCACGCCGTGCGCCTCATCGAGGAGGCGCAGATCACAGCCCAGCTCGATCACCCCGCGATTCCAGCGGTGCACAGCCTCGGGGTCGACGGCGAGGGCCGGGCCTTTTTTGCGATGGATTTCATCGAGGGTGAGTCCCTCGGCGAGATTCTGGGCAAGCTGGCGCAGGACCCGGCGGCGGGGGACCATTGGCACGAGCGGCGCTTGCTGGGTGTTTGCGTGCAGGTTGGCTACGCGCTGGCTTTCGCCCACGAGCGCGGCGTTCTACACCGCGACATCAAGCCGGACAACGTCATGGTCGGTCGGCTCGGGCAGGTGCGACTGATGGATTGGGGCATCGCCAAGGTGCTCCATCTGCCCGACCGGGACGCCAGGCTGCGGGGTGACGGGGACGACTCGGCAGATGTTCTCATCGGCTCTGACAGCATCGAGACGACCCCGGAGCGTGCCGGGACCCAGGCCGGATCGATCCTCGGGACACCGGGTTTCATGGCGCCGGAGCAGGCCGAGGGGCGCACCGACATCGACGCGCGTGCGGACCTCTGGTCGCTCGGCGCGCTTCTCTACACCGTGATCGCCCGGCGAGGCCCCGTCGCCGGGACGACGCCGCGCGACATGCTGCTCAAGACCGTTCAGGGGGAGATGGACCCTCTGGAGACGAGCAAGCCGGATGCCGACCCGCGGCTTGTGTCCATCGTGCACAAGGCGCTGTCCAAGGCCCCTGCGGACCGGTATGCGCATGTTCTCGAGCTCGTGCGGGAGGTGGAGGCCTACCTCGCCGGCATGCCTGTCGCCGCGTACGACGAGGGCCTCTTCGACCGGTTTGGGCGCTACTACCTGCGGCGGCACCCAGGGACCGCAAGGCTTCGCTTCATCCACATCGACACGGTCGCCCTCGGATCGCTGCTGGTCGGGCTGGCGCTCGGCGCGTGGGGGCCGGAGCACTTTGCGCCCTTCGGCGGGATACTCATTGCGGTCGGAGTCATGCTATGGGTCCCCCTCGTGTGGGCCTGGTGGCGCAAACCGCGCCCGGGCGAGGAGGACAATGAGTGAGCGTCGCGGCATCGTCCGCCCCGTCAGTGTCGCGCCGATGATGGAGCGCACGGACCGGCACTACCGCCGGTTCATGCGGCACATCACCCGCCACACCCTGCTGTACACGGAGATGGTGACCACCGGCGCCATCCTCCACGGGGATCGGGAGTACCTGCTGGGCTTTGACCCGGCCGAGCACCCACTGGCGCTGCAGCTCGGCGGAGACGACCCGGAGGAGCTGGCGGCGTGCGCGCGCATCGCGGAGGAGATTGGCTACGACGAGGTCAATCTCAATGTCGGGTGCCCGAGCGACCGTGTGCAGAAGGGCAACTTCGGGGCCTGTCTGATGGCCCAGCCCGAGCTCGTTGCCGCGTGCCTCACGGCCATGCGGGAGGCCGTGTCCATCCCCGTGACCGTCAAGCACCGCATCGGCATCGACGACCTGGACCGCTACGAGGACATGCTGCGTTTCGTCGACGTGGTCGGCGAGGCGTCGGACCGGTTCAGCGTTCACGCCCGCAAGGCGTGGCTGCAGGGCCTGAGCCCAAAGGAGAACAGGACCGTGCCCCCGCTGCGTTACGACGAGGTCTATCGTCTCAAGCGTGAGCGAAGTGGGCATGTAATCGAGCTCAACGGCGGAGTGCGCACGATCGCGGAGATCGCGACCCATCTGCAACAGATTGACGCCGTGATGGTAGGTCGCGCGGCGTACGACGACCCCTATCTGTTTGCCACGGTCGATCGCGAGTTCTTTGGCGATGATCACGCCATCCCATCGCGGGCGGAAGTCGCGCGGGCCATGGTGCCGTACGTGGATCACTGGACGGGTACGGGGCTGAAGCTGGCGCGCGTCGTGCGCCATATGTTCCACCTCTTCGCGGGGCTGCCCGGAACCAAGGTGTGGAAGCGGCACCTGACGCAGAACGGCTTTCAGCAGGGAAAGGGGGGCGAGGTTGTGCTGCAGGCGCTGGACGCTGTGGAGTCCGTTCAGCAGCGGAGGAGCGCATGAAGGCGTGGCTGACCGTGGGGGCCATCCTGGCCGGCTTGGCCGTGGGCGCCGGGGCTTTTGGCGCCCACGCGCTTCGCGAGGCTGTCACGCCGCGGATGCTGGAGGTCTGGCAGACTGCGGTCCACTACCAGATGTTCCACGCGGTGGGGCTGTTCGTCGTGGCCCTGGCGGGTGGGCGGCTGGCCCCGCGCGCCGCGCGCACAGCCGGTGTCGCGTTTGTGGTCGGCACGATCCTGTTTTCGGGGTCACTCTACGTGTTGGTTCTGACCAACGTGAAGTGGCTGGGGGCCATCACGCCATTGGGGGGCCTGGCCTTCCTGGTGGGCTGGGCTGCCCTCGCGGTCGCGGCGCTTCGCGCACCCGCTGGCTAGCGCTAGCTGAACGGCGAGACCCACCCGACGGGCTTGACCACCCAGACTGGCGTCGTGACCTGCGACAGGACGCGCTCCGCCGCGTTGCCCATCACGAGCCCGGCGATACCGGCACGGCCGATGGTGCCCATGATGATCAGGTCGATGTCCTCGGCCGCGGCCACGGTATCGACCGCTTCCTCGACGGACTCGTCGCTGATCAGTGTGTGCCATGCCTCGCGCTCGTCGTGTCCGAGCAGCGCATCAAACTTCTCCGAGATCTCCTCGATCACGGAGTTTCTGTACTCGGCGACGCTCGTCTCCGGGTCGGAGCTACGGTGCGCACCAATGAGTCCAGGATAGGTTGCGCAGTGAAGAATGAACCTCTCGGCGCCCAGCTCCCGGTGGAAGGCATCGCCCACGGACGCGAGCTCGGTCGCGATGGGCTGGAACTCGGTGGGCACGAGTACGCGCTGGATGTCCAGGCGCTCGCGCGGGTGACAGACCCAGACGGGTGTGGGGCATTTGCGCAGCAGCCGGCGCGCGGTGCTCCCGTGGACCAGACGGTCGAGCCAAGGTTGGTCGCTGCGGCGCGGGCCTACGACCACCAGCTCGTCGGCGTTGTCGTGCGCGAGTTTGGCGATGGTGTACCAGGCGCGCTCGGCTTCGAGCAGCTCGTACGTGGCTTCTACGCCTGCGTCCTTCGCGTCGCTCACGGCCTCCGCCAGGACCGGTTCCGCGCGGTCCCGGGTGATGGTGTTGACGCTGCGGTCGTACCCCGGAAGGGCAAAGTCATGCCCCTCGATCACGTGGACGAAGCGCAGCGAACCGCCGACCTTCTTCGCGTACCAGATGGCCTGTTCAACCAAGCGGCTGTCCGGCGCAACCAGGCCAAAGTCCGGGTCGAGCGGATCGTCCGTGAAGCTCAGGCCGACGAGGAGTTTCCTGGGCAGTTTTTCCATGGGCGTAGCGTGCCACGGTGGCGCTGCGCAGGGAAGTCTCGAAGGGGGCTGCGCACGCTTTGCGCCGGGGAGCTACCGTTGTGTGGGAAGGCACATGACGTGTGAGGCCTCCTGCAAGGAGCGGAGGCGGAGCCAACGACGGGGAACGAAAGGGGGATGAGCGGTGGGGTGGGGGCAGCGAAGGGGCGGGCGTCCAGAACCGGTGGGGCAAGGGGCCTGTGAAGGATCCACCGGTTCTGGGCGCCCACTGCGGGGGCGCGGGTCAGGCCCGCGCCGCATCCGCGGTCAGCGTCGCAGCAGGGCGCGCAGCCAGCCGCCGGTGTTCGTGCTGGTGACCGCGCTGCAGGCGGCGGGCACGTTGGGAACCTGTCCGGAGTCGGACTCGTCTTTGTCCTGCAGGGGGCGCTGTCCCTCGTTCCAGTGCTGGTCGTTCTGGCCATGGACACACACGTCGAAGTTCAGCGTGCAGTTGCTCATGCAGACGGGCCGGTCGCCCTCGTGTCCGCAGCAGTAAGTGCCGCCGATGTTGGTCCCGTCGCACTCCTCACCGGGCTCGATGACGCCGTTGCCGCAGTCGTTGGGCTCCACCTCGTCGTTGGTGCAGCCCGAGGTGTCCAGGCGGCAGCCGTTGGTGCAGGAGATCTCGCCGAAGCGGTAGCCAAAGTAGGCGCAGCTGAAGTCGCCCACATTGCTGCCGTCGCACTGCTCCTCGGAGTCTACGTGGCCGTCGCCGCAGCTGTCGCCGCCGTCGTCGGTGCAGGCGCTGGTGTCAAAGTCGCAGGAGCGGTTGCAGGACAAGCGTCCGTCGCCGAGGCCGAGCGAGTTGCAGCTCTCGCCGCCGAGGTCGTGGCCGTCGCAGGACTCGTCGCCGTCGCGGGCGCCGTCGCCGCAGACGCCGGTGCCACCGTTGCAGGAGCTGGCGTCCAGCTGGCAGGCGCCGTTGCAGGTCAGCACGCCGCCGTCGTAGCCCTCGCTCTCACAGGTGGCGCCCATCAGGTCGCTGCCGTCGCAGGCCTCACCCGGCTGGATGCGCCCGTCGCCGCAGTCGTTGTAATCGGAGAAGTCGTAGGTGCAGTCCACGCCACATTTGAGCGTGCCGCCGGCGTGGCCGTAGTCACTGCAGACCTTGCCGTGGAGGTCGTTGCCGTCGCACTCCTCGCCGGGGTCCACGGTCCCATTGCCACACTCGGGGCCCGGCTCGTCGCGGAAGCAGCCGTCTACCTCAAAGCCTGAGCACGAGTCGTTGCAGCCCAGGGTGCCGCCGTCGTAGCCGAGGTCCAGGCATGTGCGCCCGCCCACGTTCTGGCCGTCGCAGGCCTCGCCGCGGTCAATGGCGCCGTTTCCGCAGGGGTCGTTGTTGAAGCATCCGCTGGTGTCGATGCTGTCGCAGGTGTCTGCGCATCCCAGGGTGCCGCCGTCGTATCCGTAGTCCTGGCATGTGCGACCGCCGAAGTTGTCGCCGTCACAGGTCTCCCCGTTGTCCACGGCGCCGTTGCCGCACGGGTTGTCGTTGCGGCAGTTGCCGGTCTCGATGCGGCAGTGTCGCGAGCAGCTCAAGTCGCCGGCGTTGTAGCCGTAGTCCGCGCAGGTGCGGTCGCCAAAGTCGCGACCGTCGCACTCCTCGCCGTTGTTGCGGTATCCGTTTCCGCAGCCGGCCTCGACCAGGCTGGGGGCGAGCAGCCCCGCAGCGCAAACACAAACGAACGGTACAATCACGGTGGCGCGCATCATCAAGCTCCTTCAAACATGGGTTTCTACACCAGGCATGTGGATGGAGTGCGTGCGCCGCGGATGTTACGAAGATTTAGTGCGGTTCGTCGACGGCCCCGACACTGACGCGGTTGCGGCCGTTGTCCTTGCTCTCGTACAGGGCATCGTCCGCCCGTTTGAGGACCGACTCGGCCGAGGCCTGGTCCGATTCTCCTAGCTGCGTGACCCCAAAACTCATGGTCACCTGGAGGATGTGCCCGTCTCCCACGTCGACCCTGGTCTCCTCAATGGCTGCGCGCAGCCGCTCGGCAACCTTGCGCGCCCCCTCGGAGCCGGTCTGGGGCAGGAGGAGAAGGAACTCCTCGCCCCCGTAGCGCCCGGCGACATCCACGTCCTGCCGCAGCGCGGTGCGGATGGCCTTGGCCACGGCGATGATCACCGCGTCTCCGGCGGGGTGTCCGTAGGTGTCGTTGACGCGTTTGAAGTGGTCGATGTCGCACATGACGATGGACAGTGGCGTGTCGTAGCGTCGCGACCGTCTCACCTCCTTCTGGAGGCGGTGCATGACAAAGCGGCGAATGTAGAGGCCGGTCAACCCATCGGTGATCGCTGCCTCGTACAGCCGGGTGCGGGCGATGGCAACGGCGGCCTGGTTGGCGAGCGCCTCGAGGATCGACTCGTCTTCGGCGGCGAACACCCCGCCCTCCCGGCGGTTGGTGATGTTGATCACGCCGATGACTTCGTCGTCCACCTCCAGCGGGACGCAGAGGATGGACTGCACATGGGAGGATTCTCGGTCTTTGAAGTCCTCGTCGATGCCCACGTCGCCCACGCGGTGGGTGGTTCTGGACTCGAGCACTTTGCCGGCGACACCCTCACCGCGCTTGAAGCGGCGACATTGGATCTCGCCCTCGTTGATCCGTCGTTCGACCTCCGGATCGGGGAGCCCCTGAACAACGCGGATGACGAGCTCGTCCGAGCTCTCGTCGAGCAACATCAGCGATCCCTTCTCCGCGTCCACCGCGCCGATTGCGCGGTTGAGGATCAGCTTGAGCAGGGCGGTGAGGTCGCTGACCGCACCGAGCGCGCGGGTCACGTCAAAGAGCATCGAGAGGTTGTGGAGGGAGCGGTTGAGGTCTTTGCGGGCGCTCGCGATGGAGGTGTAGAGGCGCGACCGACTGATCGCGCCCGCCGCTTGCCGCGCAAGCGCTCCGAGGAACCAGCGGTCGGCGTCGGTCAGTACGCGTTTTGGGACGCCGACGCTCAGCACCCCGACTACCCGTCCGGAGATCACCATGGGAATCCAGATGACGCCTCCGAGCGCCTCAAGGCCGTAGCGGTTGAACAGCTCCGGGAATCGTGGCTGGCCGACCGTGTCGACGATGCTCAGTGGCTCGCCGGCGAGCAGCAGGCGCCACAGGATTCCGTCGTCGGCGGGAAAGCGCATCCCGACGATCTCCTCCGACAGCCCGACCTGCTGCGCGACGCCCATTGTCCGGGTTTCCTCGTCGTGCACGAGCAGCGCGACCTGGTCCGTGACCGCCCTCTCTCTGACCATGGCGATGACCAGCTCGTAGAGGGCCGCTACCTCAGTCTTGTTGTGAAGTGCTTCGCCGGCTTTGAGCAGTGCCTGAAGATCGAAGACCCGGTTGTCCAGTGCCGAGACCTGCGCGCGCAGTTCATCGGGATCCTGGGGACCGGCCATTGAGAATGTAGAGGTCAACAAAGGGCTCCTCCGCCACGTGTCATACACGCCCATCGGCAGGAGGCGGGCAGATATGAAACGAGAGTGAGGAAAGGAGGGGCCCCGCCAGGGCGCTACCGCGGCAGTCGGATGGTGACTTCGGTGTGGTCGCCGGGCGCCGAGGTCACTTCGAGCAGGCCTTGGTGCCCCTGTACGACGATGTGGTAGGCCAGCGACAGCCCCAGCCCGGTACCCTTCCCGGTCGGCTTGGTCGTAAAGAAGGGTTCGAAGATTCGTGCGCGAACGTCCTCGGGTATGCCCGCGCCATTGTCCCGTACGCTGATCACAGCCCAGCCCTCCTCGGCGCGGGTCGAGATGCGGACGGCTCCGTCCGCGGACTGCCCAGCGGCGTACATCGCGTTGTCCAGGATGTTGATGACGGCGCGGCGCAGGTTGCCCTCGTCCACATCCAGAGTTCCAACTTGGTCGTCCAGCACCTGTTCCACCGCGACGCCGGTGTCGTCTTTGGATGCGTGCTGCGCCAGCGCAACGGCGGTCTTGATGAGCTCGTTGAGCTTGCAGTTGCGGCGTTGCCCCGTGGAGTGCGTGGCGTGGGCCAACATGCCCGAGATGATCTCGGCCGCGCGCTTTCCGTGGTGGCTGATCTTGTCGTTGCTGTCCCGCAGATCCCGCATGACCTCCTGGACCTGCGCGGTGTCCTCGGCTTCGCCGAGCTCGTCCAGAAGGTCGCCGACCACTTCCGCGAAGTTGTTGATGAAATTGAGCGGGTTGCGCAGCTCGTGGGCGACCCCGGCGGTGAGGGAGCCCAGGGAGGCCAGCTTCTCCTGCACCAGGAGCTGTTCGTGGGCGACCTGGAGAGCTCGGGTCCGCTCGTCCACTTTGGCCTCGAGATTGCCGACGAGCTCGGCGTTCTCGATGGCGATCGAGACCTGCGCGCTGAGGATCGACAGGACCTCCAGGCGCTGGGCGGTGAAGGCGCCGGTGCTGAGGTTGTTTTCGAAGTAGAAAATCCCCGCCAACCCGCCTGCATAAAGGATGGGTGCGCAGAGCATGGAGCGGGGCTGATCGCGGACGACGTACGGGTCCGTACCGAACTGGTCGTCGGCGACGGCGTCGTCCAGCACGACACTCTCCTGTGTCCTCGTGACGTAGTTGATGACGGAGACCGGGACCGCCGTCGCCCGCTCAAGGGAGACCGTGGTCCGGTCGACCTCCGCGTCGGCGGTCGCCCGCGCTACCACGTGCAAGCCGGTGGGACGCTGGAGCAGCAGGACGCCGCGCTCTGCGCCCACGTTTTCCAGCACAACCGAGAGCAGCTTGTGCTCCAGGGCGTCGCGCCGGACCTCGGACGAGATCGCCTGGCAGGCCTTGATCACGGAGGCGAGATCCAGGTGGACGCTGCCGGTCGTTGTGGACGTTGAGGTCGTCTGTGTCGCAGTCGCCGTGGCTTCGGTCTGCGCCTGTGGGTACAGGCTCTGGTGGGCGTCGTCGAGCTGTGCGACCTTGGCGACTGCGCCCCAAAGTGCGTACCCGTGGCGCGCGCGTGCGAGGTGGGTACCTGCCACTTCTGGCTCACCGAGTGCGAGCCAGACACGTCCGAGGAGCTCCTGTGCGACAGCCTCCTCGTGGATGTAGCCGTGCTCGCGCGCGGCCTCGATCGCGCGGCGGAACGCGGCGCGGGCGTCGGCAGGCCGTCCGTCCACGGCGGCGAGCTCGCCCTCGAGAATCGCGAAGCGGTGGGCGAAATTCTCGGGTGCGTGCCCTCGCCAGACGTCGAGCCGAGCCAGAGACGTGGTCGCGAACTCCAGAAACTCGGCGGACCGTTTGTCTCCGTCCCTGACGAGCTGGAGTAGGTTCAGCGAGTGGTAGAGGTGGAACACGGGGACATGGATCAAGCTGACCATCGACGCCGCGAACGGCGCCATGGCTTTGGCGAGCGCGGGCGATGTCTCGTGGCGCCCGAAGAGGAACGCCAGGAAGATGCGGGTGACGTAGTGGTTGCAGACGCCAAAGGCCTCGCTGGCTTCCACAAACCGCGGCACAAAGACCGCCTCGTCGAACTCCGCGCCGCAAATGACCGTGGGGTCGTTCGTTTCGCCCATCAGGCCCAGCATGGCCTGGAGGGTCTCCTGGGTGTACCGGCCCGAGGTCTCCTGCCCAAGCTGAAGGCAGGTGTCCACGTACCGGCGAGCCTCCTCGATCCGGCCGGGAAGGGGCAGCCCCATGAAGAAACCCTGGTGCGTCCGCTTCATCAGGGGCCACGCGGCAAACTCCTGGTCGCCAGTCTGCAGTCCGAGGGTGTAGGTCTCCGGGTGCGAAGCCCAGGACAGCCGCTGGTGCTCTCCCCAGAGCCGAATGAAGCAATCGGGGATGTAGCGGGTGCGCGCGGCGTACTCGCGCGCGTCGTATTTCGCGATCACTTGCTGTCCCAGCTCGCCAAAGCGGTAGCCGGCGTCAAACTGGTCCAGGATTCCGCACAGGATGATTCCGTACGTGACGTAGGCGTACGCGGACGCGCCGGTGTCGCCTCCCTCGGCGGACAGCGCCACAGCCTCCAGCACGATCAGCGGGAACAGCGCCGGCGCCCCGATGTAGGCGGTGGAGGTGATGTTCACCAGGATGCGAATCGCAGCCACCCGCTCGGGGTCCGGGTTCTCCGGCACATCCAGGAGCGCCTCAATCTCGCGGTCGCCGATGGCGACTGCGACGCGCCCCAACCAGGCGCCGACGTCGTCGGGCGTGGGGGAGGTGGGAAACTGCACACCGAGCTGGCCGAGCACCTCCAGGGCCGTCGCCACGCCCTCCTCGACCATGGCGCGGGCCTGACACGCCAGGATGCGGATCTCGTAGGCGCGCACCTTCTCCATGACGCCCGGTGCGTGGAGCATCACGAGATCCAGGTGCTGGTCCATCGCTTCAAAATCTGGCACGAGCAGGTAGGCGTTGGCGGCCTCGCGGTGCAGCTCGATGGCGAGGTCGCGCGCTTCCTGGAAGCGATCCGGTCCGAGCAAGTCCAGCGCCTGCTCGAGCATGTGCGCGGCGGGCTCGTAGGCCGCGCTGGCGATTCCACGACGGCCCGCGCGCAGCCCCAGGTGCACCAGGTTCCTGCGCTCGTCTGCGGACAGAGTGGCGGCCGCACGATTCAGGTGCCCCACGACCTCAAAGAGCTTCTCCTCGAGCTCCTGCTCGTCCAGGTGGTCGAGCATGGCGCGGCCCACGCGACCATGGACCGCTCCACGGCTGACGTCGTCAATGAGGGAGTTGGCGGCCTGCTGCACCCGGTCGTGGAGCCACCGAAACCGGATGCGTTTTGGCGCACCCGCGGCGTCTTCCTCGTCCTCCTGGAGGATCCGGTACTCGCCGCCCACGGGCACGACGAGTCCAGCCTTGAGTGCGGGCCAAAGCGCAGCGCGCGCCCGGACGGCGTCGGTCTGGAGGACCACAGCGAGTGTTCGCAGATCGAACGAGGCGCCAATGCAGGAGGCCAACTGCAGCGCATCCTGCGCCTGCGGGTCCAATGTGCGGATCTTGCGGACCATCAGCTCCACCACATTGTCCGTGATGGCCGCGTCCCGTGTCCGTTCGGGGTCCCACTGCCAGCTGCCGCGCGCGTGATCGAACGTCAGCGCCCCCACATCGCGAAGCGTATGCAGCAGCTGTCGGAGGAAGAACGGGTTGCCCTGGGTCTTGTGCAGGCATGCGCGGGTAAGCTCGGCGACGTCGTCGTCGTCCCGGTGCAAGGTGTCCGCGATCAGGCGGGTGACGTCCCGCTGTGTCAGCGGAGCCAAGACGATGGTAGAGACCTCCGCGCCGGATTCGACGAGGTCCTCGACCGTCAGCATCAAGGGATGGGACGCGTCGACCTCGTTGTCGCGGTAGGCGCCGATAAGCAGGATGTGCCGCGTGTCCGCGTCGCCGGCCAGGCGCCGGATGAGCTGCAGGCTGGGCCCGTCCGCCCACTGCAGGTCGTCGAGGAACACGGCCACCGGGTGGGCCGCGTCCGCGAACGAGCGGACGAAGGCCTCAAACACAAGGTTGAACCGATTGCGCGCCTCCATTGGGGCGAGCGTGGCCACGGGCGGTTGCTCGGCCGACGATGAGCTCCACCTCCGCGATGACGTCGGTGATCACCCGGCCGTTGATGCCCAGCGCGGTCTGAATACGCTCCCGCCACGCCTGCAGAGCCTCGGCGGGCTCCGACAGCACGCGCCGGACCAGTTGGGTGAACGCCTGGACCAGCGACGCGTAGGGCACGTCGCGCTGAAACTGGTCGAATTTGCCCGACACAAAGTAGCCGCGCCGCTCCGCGATGGGGCGGTGGACCTCGTGAACCAGGGCTGACTTCCCGATGCCGGAGTACCCCGCCACGAGGCACAGACGCGCGCGTCCATCCGCCGCGTCCGCGAACGCTTCGAGCAACAGCCGCTGCTCCTTGTCGCGTCCGTAGAGCCGTTCGGGGATGGAGAATCGGTCCGAGACATCGTCTGCGCCGATGACGATCCCCTCCAGGGTTCCGCCGCTGGCGATGCCCTCTCGCACCCGGTTGAGGTCGCGCTCGACCGCAGATGCGGACTGGTAGCGGGCCTCTGGGTCCTTGTGCATCAGCCGCTCGACGATGCGGGCGAGCGGCGCAGGCAGCGAAGGATCGACTTCATCGAGCGGGCGTGGCTGGCGCGCCAGGTGGCAATGCACCAGCTCCAGGGCGTCTTCCGCGGCAAAGGGCGGGGCGCCACTGCACATGTGGTAGATCGTGCAGCCGAGGGAGTAGAGGTCCGCGCGGTAGTCCAGCGCCTTGCTCGTCCGTCCGGTCTGCTCCGGGCTCAGGTAGGCCAGTGTCCCTTCGAGCCTGTGCGGGCTCACGGCCGAGGCGCGCTCCCGCCGCAGCTCGGTGGAGATCCCAAAATCGATGAGCTTGACCGTGCGGGTCTCGCGGTCCCAGATGAGGTTGCTCGGGTTTACGTCCTTGTGGATGACATCCGCTGTGTGAACGCGGCTGAGGGCGTGCGCGGCACAGACCGCGATGTGCAGCGCGTCGTCGAGAGCCAGCGCGCCCTCGCCGAGCGCATCCGTCACGGACCTCGCACCAAAGTCTTCCAGGACAATGGCCAGGCCGTTGGGTACGCGCACAAGCGCAAGGGCTTCCACCACGCCAGGCCCGGCCATCGCCGCCGTCATCTCGTACTCGCGGCGGAACCGCGCGACCTTGTCCGCGCTCGGGAACTCGCCCGGTAGCTGTTTGATGACGACCGAGCGACCGTCGGACGCGCGCCGCGCCCGCCGGATCACCGAGTTGGTGCTCGTGTGGAGCTGGTCTCCCAGCTCGAATCCCTGAATCTGCATCCGGCCAGCATCTGCCCGTTTGCGCTGCGGTTCAAGCGCGTTGTGGGAGACCGCGCTTCTGGGCCCGTAGCGGTGCCCCGCTAGAGCGGGTTCGCCCCACCCGGGAAGAGGTCCCAGGAACGCTTGCGGTCGTGCTCCAGGTGCTGCTGAAGCGCGAAGGCCATCTGGGCCGCGACCTGCGCGATGAATGGAAGGTGTTCTCCACCCTCGCAGGTTGGGGCACCTTGAACGTCCTCGTTGTCGATGTGGAACAGCTCGTCCCAGACCGCGCGGCCATATTGTCCGTCCGCGCTGAGCGCCCCATGGAGGCACGCCACCTCATGGGCGCGCACCCACTCCTGCACCAGGCGGCGCGACGCGCCGTTGTCGAGGCAGTCGACCACGACGTCCGCCTTGCCCAGCACCGCGTCCGTATTGTCCGCTGTCAGCCGGTGGGGCACCGTCTCCACTTTCAGGCCGAACATGCCCTGCAGCGCCTGGGCGAGGGCCTGTGCTTTGTTTCGGCCCACGCCCATGCGCGTGTGGAATTGGGACAGGACGTTCTTCTGCTCAACCCGGTCAAAGTCGACCAGGACGAGCTGCGCGTCCAGGTTGCGCACCAGGAGCGCCAGGTGCGACCCCAGCGCTCCCACGCCGACAATGACCACTGTCTTCACAGCGCACCGAACGGCGTCTTGGGGCGGACCACGATGCGGTTGACCGCACGGTTACCAGTGGCCGCGTACCGCTCCACGACGAAGTCGCGCAGGTCGACCCGGGAGTCCGCGGCTACGCCCGGCACGCCACCGGTGCGGATGGCCTCCGCCACCCACGCCAGCACCCGCTGCGCCGGTGCGTCGTAGGCCACCGGGTCCGGCAGGTCGCCGTTCTGGCCTCGCCACGTGATGTTCACCAGAGCCTCGTCTCGGTTGATCATGACGTCACCTCCGTGTCGTCGTATCCGGACAGCTCGCGCAGTCGCGGGAGCCAGTCCGGGGTCGCGTTGGGTACCGCAACAGCAGCGTAGTCGTATCGGTCGGGGCCGGCCCATTGGTACGCGGCCAATTGGTCGCTGGATGCGATCCACCACAGCAGGCGAACGCCGAGTCCAGCCTCGACGGCGGCGAAGGTGGTCACGTCCTCCCGCGATGGCAAGGGGGTGCCCGCGCCGGGGTGGGTGTGGGCTACGCCGGACAGTGTGTCTCGGTGGGTCCACAGGACCTCCCAGAGGTCGGCGGAGTCGGGCAGCGAGCCCACCGTGCGGCCGGCGGGCACGTGCCACTTCAACACGCGGTTCTGGGTATCGATTCCGGCGG
>CALBXO010000333.1 GCA_937890335.1 uncultured Pseudomonadota bacterium
TGTGCCGCTGCATGGGCGTCGAGAACTTCACACGCTCGTCGCCATCGTTTTCGCGCTGATCGGGCCCGACCAGCTCCACCAGCGACTGAAGCTCGTAGGGCTCGTCGCTGCCCAGCTGCGCAAGTTCAAGCCGCGCGCGCTCTTCCACCCCCAACCGGGCCAGACCATGGCAACGAAGGTGCTCTGCGACCATGCGACCCAACCCGTCGGCGGGACCGCCGAGGGGGCTGTGCACCGCCTTGAGGACCGTCGCATTGCCAAGCTCGTGCGCCCGTTGGGCCAACCACTCGACCAGCCTGCTCTTGCCCACGCCAGCGGGTCCGCGCAGGACCACAGTGCGGGCGTGGCCCTCCTCGGCCACCTCCATCAGCGAGCCCCAGACGAGATCCCGCTCCCTCTGCCTGCCCACCAGCGGCACCGTGCGCAGTCCAAACAGGCGCAGACCGGCATCTTGCAACCGGGGAGGGGCGACAGTCCGGCCCCGGGACCACGAATCGGGAAGGGGAGGCGCCTGCCAGACCTGCAAGGCGGCGGGTTCTGCGACGGGGCTCGCGTCGGTGACGGTCTGCATCAGCGAGTCGGCGCCCATGAAAGCGATCTGCCGTGCTGAGAACGCCCCGGTCTTCCGCATGGCGCCGAGGTCCAGGACCAACGACTGCCGCGTGCTGAACAACGCGGGATTCCACTCCTCCTCCTGCGCGTCCGGCGTGGTCAACTCCGTCGCGTCGTCAAACGCGATGGCGGGTACACGCACGGTGGGCCGCTGCGCCGGCTCGTCCGGGTCCGGCACCACAGGCTCGGGCGGCGGCTCCATGAAGCTCAGCGCCCACGCGGCGTCCGCGGCGCGCCGGTAGCGCTCCGCAGGCTCCTTGGACATCAGCCGATGAACCCAATCCGCAAACTCCGGCGGACTCGGCTGCAAGGTCTCCAGCGGCGGCGCCGGCTCGTGGAGATGCAGCCGAACAAGCTCCACTGCGCTCTCGCGCCCGGTGTCATTTTTTGGGGCCGCGAAAGGCCGCTGTCCGCAGCTGAGCTCAAAGGCAATGCATCCCAGCCCGTAGAGGTCGGTCCAGGGACCGTAGTCCCGGAACCGCCCCTCGCATTGCTCGGGCGCCATGTATTGCGGCGTGCCGAGGATGGCCTCGCGCGTCTCGGCCCTGGTCTGCCTGCGCATGGCGTGGGCAATACCAAAATCCGTGATCTTCACCCCAGGGCGCAGATCCCTGGCGTCGCATAGGAGGATGTTCGCGGGTTTCAGATCGCGGTGGACCACCCCACGGGCGTGAGCGTGGGCCAGGGCGTCGAGTAGACTCAGGAGCAGCAGTTTGACGGTGGAGAAGGGCAGCGATTTGCGCGCCCGCAGCAGCGACCCACCGCTGGCCCGCTCCATCGCCATCCAGGGGCTACCCGATTGCAGTGTGCCCTGCGTCGCGGTCTCCGCCGCCGCGTCCACCTCGCCCAGATCCAGGACCATGATCAGCCCGGGGTGGTCCAGGCGGGCCATGGCGCGGACCTCCTCGCGGAACGCCCTCAGGTACGCCGGTTTCCGGCTGTGCTGCCCCTTCATGACCTTCAGAGCAACGGGCGTACCGCTCTCCTCGTGAACGGCCGCGAAGACCTCACCCATCGCTCCGCTACCCAGCGGAAACTCGATCCGGAACGCGCCCAGTTGGGCACCCTCACAGCGCTTGGAGATTGTCACAGTGTCAGTAGCAGGAGCACGATCCCTCGCCGGTGTACGAGTACCCGGATCCGCCGCAGCACTCCTGGCACTTCTCCGAGCTCGCCGAGTCCTTGCACTCGGCCGATTTCGCGCTGTTCTGCTGACAACACGCGGTCAGTCCGAACCCGGCAACAACGACCACGGTGGTGACGACGAGGCGACGTAGCTTGCTCATGATGTGCTCCTGATGCATCCTCCCGCATCGTAGCCAATGGACGCGTACATCTTCAAGACAGGGCGGCATCTGACTCCCTGGGGTGACCCGGTCGCCAAGGCCTGTGTCCTCAATGAGCCCCTGGAGCATTCGCTCCCGGCGGCCTTGGGGGCGGCGGGCGCGCAGCGCGTCTGGACCGATGTGGCGCGAGAAGAGTTCCAGCCTGAGCCCGTGGAAGCGGTGCTGGCAACGGACGACCTTTGGATCACTCCCGAGCTCGCCGAGGCGTTTGTCCAACAGGCACGCGAGCTCGGGAAGCCTGCGATTCTGGCGCTGACCACGGGCCTGTTCACGGACTTCTCGGCCGCTGTGCAGCGCCTCGGGTCGGCGCAGCACGACGGTCGCGATGTCCTGCTCTATCCACTCGTGTGGATTCCTGGCGGCACACGGTGGAAGTACCCGGACGACCTGACGGAGGCAGAGGGACTCGCGCCCGTCTGTGTCGACCTCGCGGTGCGACCCATCGACATGCCGGTCCACCGCATCTTCTCGGAAGACCGCAAGTTCAGCCTGCCCCTGACCCACCTGGCGTGCGTGCGCGTCACGCATTGGATGCACGTGCTGCGCGCCAACCAGATCGCGCTGCTGGCCTGGGGATCGCGCCTCTACACTGTCACACCCATGCGGCTTGTCTGGGCCGCGCTGCGCGCGATGAGCATCAACCACCACAAGGTGATGCAGAAGCTGGTGACCAAGGGGCGCGGCTGCGAGATCCACCCCAGCGCCGTTGTGGAAGCGTGCACGCTCGGTGACAACGTCAAGATTGGCGCCAACGCAGTCGTCCGGTTCTCCCATCTCGGGGACG
>CALBXO010000334.1 GCA_937890335.1 uncultured Pseudomonadota bacterium
CAGTACATCCCGTTTGACATCAACGACGTGCACATCGACGTGGATGTGCTGGACCGCAACCAGCAGCAGGGCCAGATGGACGTGCTCCTGGTGGCGGCCAAAAAGGACATGATTCAGGACTACGTCGGGGTGGCCAAAGAGGCGAACCTCCGGCCGATGGTCGTGGACGTGGACGCCTTCTGCATCCAGAATATGTTCGAGGTGAACTACGGGACGCTGTCCGACCAGACGATCGTGCTGCTGGACATCGGCGCCGGCACCATCAACATCAACGTGGTCTCCGACGGCGTGACGACCTTCACCCGCGACATCTCGATGGGTGGCAACCAGTTCACGGAAGAGATCCAGAAGCAGCTCAACATCACGTACGAAGAGGCCGAGACCTACAAGCGCGGGGGCGACGCGACGGACGCAGTCATCCCGCACGAGGTCGAGAAGGTCATTCAGCAGGTTTCGGAGTCGGTGGCGGGCGAGATTCAACGCTCCCTCGACTTCTACGCGGCCACCACGGCAGACAGCGGCATCGCCCGCATCTATCTGTCTGGCGGCACCGGATGCATCCCGTCTCTGGGTCGCATCATCAGTCGGACCAGCAGCGTTCCGGTTGAGTTGATCAACCCCTTCCGGAACATCGCGACAGACGATGCGCGGTTCAACCCGCAGTTCCTGGAGACGGTAGGGCCCCTGGCTTCGGTCGCGGTTGGCCTCGCCCTGCGGAGGACGAACGAGCGATGATCAGGATCAACCTACTGCCCATCAAGAAGCAGCAGGAGAAGGAGTCCGGAAAGCGGCAACTCGTCGTCTTCGCGATCATCCTGTTGGCCCAGGTTGCGATCATGTACGGCTTTTACAGCTGGAAGGGTGGCGAGCTGACGGATGTCACCTCGGAGAACACCCGGAAGGCGGCCGAGATCGAGACCCTCAAGAAAGATGTCGCGGACATCGAGAAGCTGACCAAGGAGAAGGGCGTTCTCCAGGAGCAGCTGGGCGTCCTGGACACGCTGCAACAGGGCCGCTCCGGTCCCGTGCGCGTGCTCGATGAGGTCATCCGGATTCTCAGCGCGCCCGCCACGGAGTTTGAGAAGGTCGCGTTCGAGAAGGAAAACTGGGACCCCAACTGGGACCCGAGCCGGCTGTGGTTCAACAGCCTCCTGGAAGAGGGCGGCGCGTTCCGCCTGGAGGGCGGCGCCCGGACCAGTGACGACGTGGCAGAGTTCCTCCAGCGACTGGCCAGCTCCGTGTTCTTCGAGGCGGTCCGTCTCGAGTCACTTGAGCAGACCGAGAAGGACGGGTTCAAGTACGTCGTGTTCGAGATCACAGGGCGGATCACCTATTCGCTCGCGGCGCCGGCGGCGCCGGGGACCAAGGGTTGAGGGAGGCACGCCATGGGTGATTTGGTCGAAACCTTCAACAAGATCCCTGGACCTCAGCGGCTGCTGATCCTGTCCTTGGTCATGATCTTGTTCGGGGTGCTGTTCTACCTCTTTGGCTGGTCGGCGTTGGAAGACGACATCACAGCCCAGAAGGACCGGCGTCTGGCCCTGCTCACGCAGGAGACGGACATCAAGCGCAAGGTCGCAAACCGCGACGAGATCATGGGCGAGCTGGATGACCTCAAGACCCGCAAGGCGCAGGTCGAGAAGGTGCTCCCGGCGAGTGCTGAGATCTCCAAGTTGCTCCAGAAGGTCTACGGACAGGCGAAGATCGTCGGCCTGGAGATCAAGCGGTTTGAGCCCGGCGACGAGACCATCAAGAAGCTCTACGCGGAGATTCCCGTGGCCATCGAGGTGCGTGGCACCTACGACCAGATCGCGGACTTCTTCTTCTACGTGGGCAAGATGGAGCGCATCGTCAACATCAAGAACATCTCGATCGAGCGCCTGTCGGGCGGGGCGTTCGGGACAGGTCCGCTGCGCGTGACCTGTGACGCCATCACCTACCGCAGTGTGCTGACCGCAGCACCGGTCAAGTAACGAGGGACCACCGTGTATAGGAAGGCACATTCTCGGCTCCTCGTCCTGGTCATTGCCGCCACCTTTGTGGTGGGCGGTTGTGACCTGTTCGAGGACGATCCGGTGGCCCCGCCGCCAGCGACGCCGACCGCCACGCCCGAAGACGGCGCAGCGGCGAAGGGCACTGCACCGATCCCTGCGGCGCCCGCGTCGCTCGAGGAGACCAAGCGCAAGGAATACCCACAGGGTCGCCGCGACCCGTTTGTATTCACGCCGCCACCGCCGGCCACGGCCGACTCGCAGGAAGACCGCGAGCTGGGGCCGCTGGAGCACTTCAAACTGGATGCGCTGCGCCTTGTGGCCATCCTGACCGGCACCTCGGTGCCCAAGGCCATGTTCGTGGACAGCACGGGCTTTGGTCACGTGGCCAAGGAGGGTGACCGCATCGGCACCAACGGTGGTCGCATCACGGCCATCCGAGGCAACGAAGTCGAGATTACGGTGACCCAGGCGCCCGCATCGGCCTCCGATGTCGAGCCCGACCAGGCAGACCCCGAGCGTTTGCCGGACGACACAGAGTCTGCGCCGATCATCATTCGGCTCAGCGACACGGAACTCGAGCTCGACAATGGCTCGGCCTCCAATGAGTCGCTGCTCGAAGATCTCGAGCTCGACAACAAGAAGGCCGGCAACGGCTCCAGGGTGCAGTGAGGTGGACGTGCGTATGTCCAAGGAGACAGTCATGAGAGCGAAGTTGCTGGCATTGGTCATCTCGCTCGCGGTCGCGACGCCCGCCTGGGCTGGCGATAGCGGGAAAGACGGCGCCGACCTCAACGTCGTGAGGAGCGTCAAGGTCGAGCCTGGAGACGGCGGGACCAAGATCGTCATCGAGGGTAGCTCGCGGCCGACGTATTCGGTCTTCAAGCTGTCCAACCCGCTGCGGCTCTTCGTCGACCTGAGCAACAGCCAGTTGGACAAGGAGCTACGGCGCGCGCCCATCACGGTGGACAATGGTGTCATCACCAGCGTCGCGATGATGGACTTCTCCGACGACTTGCAGCAGATCTCGCGCGTCATCGTAGGCTTTGAGAACCACGCCACGTACGACGTGCGCGGCGAGGGCAACTCGGTCATCATCTTCATCGCCGGCACGGGCCGCGGGAACGGGGCGTCTGCCGCCGTGAACGCCGGGGACCTGGAGCGGCACCAGATTGAGCTTGAGCGCGCCCGCGCCGCCCTGGATGCCAAGGAACGCAGCCTGGCGGAGACCGAGCGCAAGGTCGCCTCCCTTGAGAGCGCACTGAGCGACGCCAGAGCCGGGGACAACCGCGCCGCCCTGGCCAAATCGCTGGACACCCACAAGCGCGAGGCGAACGCCCTGCGCTCCGAGCTCGGCGCCCGCGAAGCGCGGGTCCAGGAGTTGGACCGCGAGCTGCGAGACCTCGAGGGACGCGTCGCCCAGAGCGAGGCTCGCCACGACGCCGCCGTGGGTCGCGCCGACAGCCTGGAGAAGGACCTCGCCGCTGAGAAGGTCAGGGCCAGCAAGCTTCAGCAGCAGCTCGACAAGCTGGCATCGCAGCGCGACGCCGCGACCCAGAAGGCCAAAGCACTGACGCGCGAGCGCGATCAAGCCCGCACCAACGCCACCAGCCTCACCGCCGAGCGTGACGCCGAGCGTGCGCGCGCCGCGTCCGCAGCCAAGGACCGCGACGCCGCCAAGGCCCGCGCCAAACGCCTCGCCGATGAGCGCGACGCGGCCCGCAAGGACTCAGACCGTTTCTCCGCGCAGATCGCCAAGGCGCAGGCTCGCCTCAACGACATTGAGACGGAGCTGGCCACGGCGCGTGACGACCTCAAGCGGGTCGAGGCGGACCGCCGGTCTGCCATCGAGTCGGCCACCGCCCTGCGGGAGCAGGTCGCGTCCCTGCGCGACACGGTCAAGGCGCGCGATCGTGACACCGACAAGGCACGGCGCGACCTGGCGGCGGCGGAGAAGCGCATCGCGCAGGCCCGCATCGACCAGGCCAGCAAGGGAGAGGACAAGGGCGCTCTTGAGGCATTGGTCGAAGAGCGCAACGCGATGGCTGCCAAGGTCAACACGTTGCAGTCGCAGCTGGCTCGGACCAACAACGAGCTCGCCGCCAAGGAGAAGGAGCTCGGCGGAGCCGTCGCCAAGGCGCGCTCCATCGATGAGAAGGAGCTCGAGGCGCGCAGCGCCGCCGATGCTGCCGAAGCCGAGCGCCGCCAAACTGCGCTCCTGGCCCGCAAAGCCGAGGACGACCGACTCTCGGCCCTCGAAAAGGCCCGCCGCGCAGAAGAGCAGCGCCTGGCCGCGCTGGAAGCTGCCCGCACGAAGGAAGAGCAGCGCCTGGTCGCGCTCGAGACCGCGCGCAACAAGGAGGAGCAGCGCCTGAGTGCGCTGGAGACCTCGCGCAAGGCGGAGGAGAAGCGGCTTCGCAACCTCGAGACCGCGCGCAAGAACGAAGAGAAGCGTCTGGACGCCGCCGAGAAGGCGCTCGCCGCCGAAGAGAAGGCGCTCGCCAAGGCCACAGCGGAGCGGCAAAGCGAAGAGAAGCGCGTCGCCGCCCTGCGCAAGGAGGGGGCGCCCACTGGTGGTAGCGACTCGCGCCTCGTGAAGGTGACGGAGAAGGGCGACCAGGCCACGCTCCACATCAAGGGCGACACCCGCGCCGCCGTTGTGGAGACCCACAACACGATCAAGGCCGTGCGCTTCCAACAACAGGACGACATCAGCCGCATCATCATCCAGCTCAACGAGCCGGGCGATTTTGAGACCGTGCCCTGGAAGGCGGGCAAGGCGTCCCTGCTCATCAAGGGCGTCAAGCTGCCCAAGAGTCTGCAGCGCACGTTGGACACCCAGGCGTTTGGCGGCACCGTCCGCTATGTCAGCAGCTACCAGCCGGCGGGCGACGACGTGACCGTCGAGGCCCACGTGCCGAGTGCCACCACCGAGATCGTCCGCAAGGAGGGCAATACGCTCGTCTGGGAGTTCAGCTCCATCGGCGCTGGTAACGGCGTGGGCACCAACCCCGCTGGCCCTGCGGACGTGCAGCCGACGAGCCCGGTCCCGAGCGGATTTACCGCCGCGCCTCCGCGTTATGTCCGGTCCGCTCGCAGCCTGCCGAACCTGGATGAGAAGAGCCCGCCCTGGCAGCGTCGCCCGTCCGGGATGGCGCGCAAGCGCGTGGACATCGAGCTGCGCGGCGCGGACATCCAGAACGTGCTGCGCCTGCTGGCCCGCGAGGGTGGCGTCAACATCGTCTCCGGCGACGATGTGAAGGGCTCGGTCACGCTCAAGCTCAAGAATGTGCTCCTGTCCGACGCCTTCGTCGTTGTCCTCAAGTCCCTCAAGCTCGGCTACGAGCAGGACGGAGAGATCCTGCGCGTCTCGCCCGCTGCCCAGTTTGAGGCAGAGGCGGCGTCGCGGCGCCAGGCGATCATCGACAGCTTCCCCCTCGAGCCGCTCGAGGTGGTGCTGATGCCGGTCAACTACGCGTCGGCCGAGCAGCTCAAGGCGCTGGTGAAGACCGTGCTGTCGAGCCGCGGCTCGGTGGAGGTCGATCAGCGTACGAACACCCTGATCATCAAAGACGTGACGCAGAACCTGTCTGCCGCACAGCAGCTGGTGCTCAGCGTGGACACGCAGACGCCGCAGATTCTCATCGAGGGTCGCATCGTCGAGACCAACGACCGGTACCGCCGTCAGATTGGTATCCAATGGGGCGGTGAGTTCATCTTCGCGGCCGCCAACGGCAACCCGACCGGGCTGGCGTTCCCGAGCAGCGTCGGCGTCGCCGGCGCCGCAAACGACGGTGGCGCGCCGACCTCCGGTCTGGCCGGTTCGCCCAACTTCGCCGTGAACCTGCCCGCGCCAATCGGTACCGGGTCTGGTGGTGGTATCGGCATTCAGCTGGGCTCCATTGGCGGCGGCGCTAACCTCGCGCTGCGCCTCTCCGCCCTCGAGGAGGAGGGTGCGGTCAAGATCGTCTCCGCTCCGCGCATCCTGACCTTGGACAACGAGCAGGCCACGATCAGCCAGGGCGTCAGCATCCCGATCTCGCAGGTCAGCGCGGCGGGTGTCCAGACGCAGTTTGTCGAGGCCCGTCTTGAGCTGTCGGTTCAGCCGCACGTGACGCAGGACGGCAACATCCTCATCAACGTGACCATCAACAAGAGTGAGCCGGACTTCGAGAACACCGGCGCACGTGGTGACCCCACCATCGTCCGGCGCGAGGCGCAGACGCGGCTCCTGCTCGGCGACGGCGACACGACGGTCATCGGTGGTATCTACACTCAGACCAGTGGTCAGGGTGCTTCCAAGGTTCCGTTCCTGGGTGACATCCCGATTCTCGGGTGGTTCTTCCGCGACTTCAGTGAGAATGAGCTGCGCTCCGAGCTGCTCATCTTCCTGACCCCGCGCGTTGTGAACCGAGAGGCTGCGTTGGATTCGCGACGCCTCAACCCGATCTCCGCACCCGATGTCAGCGGTGGCGGAGGCAAGTGATTCGTGAGCGCCTGTTCCTGACCGGAATGATGGGCGCGGGCAAGTCCCGCGTCGGTCGCCGATTGGCCCTGGCGCTCGGTTGGAGATTTCTCGACCTGGACGAGGCGGTTGTCGCCGAAGCTGGGGAGACGATAGAGGCCATCTTCGCCGCTGAGGGCGAGGAGGGATTTCGACGCAGGGAGCGAACCGCGCTCCGCGCCGAGCTCGACGACGGTCCCACGGGACCAGCTGTCATCGCGCTCGGCGGAGGGACCTATGTTCAAGACGGTATCCGGGACCTCATTGGCCCCTACGGACCCACTGTCTATCTCGAGGTTCCCGCCGCTGAGCTCGCACGACGACTGGATGCCAGGGAGCGCTCGGGCAGACCCCTCCTGCGCAGCGACGCAGAGGACGACGCGGGCACGGCCCGCCGGATAGCAGACCTCCTGGACCGGAGGCGAGCTGACTATGAACTCGCGGACTGCGTCGTGGACGCTCGCGGGGGGCCCAACGAGACCGCACGCAGCGTTCTCGACGGGGTAGGTCGGCTGGGATTGGCGCCACATATTGCGTCGGTTCAGGTCCTGGTCGAGCCCGCGCCCTACCCGATATGGATCGGAGGGGGCGGGGTCGAACAAGCAGCCGGCCTGGTCCGGTTGCAGCTCGAGGCGGCCACGTTGGTGCCGTCGCGGGTGGCGGTTGTCACTGAGGACAACGTCGCGCCGTTGTACCTGAGGACGTTTTCGGACGCCTTGGGGTTGGGAGCCTGGGAGGTGCACGAGATCGTCGTGGCTGCCGGAGAGGTCTCCAAGTCGGTGGGCGGGTTGTCTTCAGTCTGGACGCAGCTCCTCGGGGCTGGGCTCGGACGTGGTGACGTGGTCGTCGCCCTCGGTGGTGGTGTGGTCGGAGACCTCGCCGGGTTTGCGGCAGCTACGCTGATGCGTGGTGTGCGGCTGATTCAGGTTCCCACGACGGTGTTGTCGCAGGTCGACAGCAGCGTGGGTGGCAAGACCGGGATCAACCACGGTGGGGGAAAGAATCTCGTCGGCGCGTTTCATCAGCCGATGGGAGTCGTGATGGCGCAGCAGATGTTGCGGACGCTCTCCAGGCGGGAGGTTCGCAGTGGGCTGGCCGAGGTTGTGAAATATGGAGTGCTCGAGGGAGGTGCCCTGCTCGAAAGCCTGGAACGCGACGCCGAGAGCCTGGTGGACAGCCCACAGGACCACGGCGAGCTGATTGCAACGTGCTGCGCCGTCAAGGCGCAGGTGGTTGCGGCCGACGAGAAGGAGAAGGGCGCGCGCGCCCTGCTCAACCTGGGACATACTTTCGGGCACGCCATTGAGGCGTTGGAGGGCTACGGAGGCGTTACACACGGAGAAGCGGTGTCCATTGGAATGGTCCTGGCCGCGCGCGCAAGCAGGCTCCTCGGGTTGGCCGAGGAAGATCTGGAGCCGAGACTCTCGGCATTGCTGACGCGGATAGGGTTGCCGATTGAAGCTGAGCCTTGGCTCGAACGGTCGGACGAGATGGCGGCGGTCATGGGTCGCGACAAGAAGGTGAGGGGTGACACGGTCACTCTCGTCCTCCCGGTCCGACCAGGCGATTGCCGGTTACACCCCTTCGACACGGGACGCATTTCGTGGCTGCTCGATCGATTGCGGAAGGGTTCTGAGGCGACTACCCTCTGAGAGGGCAACGGGAGAGTGACATGAAGCGCACACGAGCATTGGTGGTCTTGGTGGCGGTGCTCGCCATGGGCACAGGCTGTGTGGAGGAGGCAGGCGGACTGTTTGTCATCCACAACCAGACACTGTCCGACGCATGCGAAGTGGAGGCATCTCGCGATGGCCCGGCGTTGAGCCGGGGCGTGCTGGATATCGCCCTTAACAACCGATACTTCATGTTCCCGACCATTGAGAACCAGCTCAAATCGTCGGACGATGTGAAGATTGCCGGCTCTGCCGGAGGTGGACAGGGCGACCCTTCCGACTTCCGGACGGAGGGGAACATCGTGTCGCTGCGCGGCGCGGAGGTGAGCTTCCAGACACCGGCGAACATCTCGTTTGCGGGCCAGCTGCCGCAGGGGCTGTTCATCCCCGTCAGTGGCTCGGTACCCCCGCAGGGCATCGCGTCCACGGGGCTCGAGGTCATCAACGTCAACATCGGCAACGTGATTCGCAACTCGACCGAGTTCCGCAACGGAACGGGCGAGTTCGACTACACGCCGGGCGCGTTGGTTAACGTGTTGGTGACGGTGAAGTTCCGCGGCATCACCGCCAGCGGCACCGAGGTGGAGTCCAACGAGTTCACCTACCCGCTCGACATCTGCGCGCGCTGCCTGTTGACCTACTCGCCGGGGACGCTCTTCCCGGACTCCGATGGTGACGGGCTCACCTGTGATGTGCGCCAGGCGCCCGAGGATCTGGAGGTGGGTGCCGCGACGGTGGAGCCGCCGTGCATCCTGGGCCAGGACGCCGCCGTGGACTGCACGTTCTGCCGGACGCTGCGTCCGGACGACGCCGAAGCTGACGCGCTCTGCGACCCGACCAACTGATCCAGCAGAGCCTACCGCAAACGCAAAGAGCCGCGCCCCCTGGGCGCGGCTCTTGCCGTTTCTTGACCGGACGGTGCTTGGGTCAGCCGGCAGCGCCAACGAGGGCAAAGACCTCGTCTTCTGTGAGCGTGCGATCGGACTCCTTGGCTGCGGCGAAGATTCGCTCCACCAGGTCCTTGTCCGGCTCAATGCCTCGCTTGTTGAGCCAGTAGACGACGTTGGACGCACCGCTCATGGGGCCGATCTCAATAAGCTGCTCGCGGCCGAACATCGCCGCTGGAATCCCGGAGTAGATGCGGTCCGCCAGCCACGCGTCGCCCTTCTTTTCCGCCTTGATGATCGCAGCTGCGTGCACGCCGGTGGTCGTCCTGAAGGCGTCGAGACCTACCACGGGGTACGACGCGGCGATGGGGACGCCGTAGTTGTCACCGACCAGCTCGCAGTACTCCGGCAGTCTACTGAGGTCACGGTTGGGCAGCTCGCCCATCAGCTTCAGGTTGACCAATGTCTGGTCCAGGCTGGCGTTGCCGACCCGTTCGCCCACGCCAAGGATGGTCCCGTGGATGCGACCAGCGCCCGCCTCCCACGCCGCCAGGTTGTTGGCGACCCCCAGCCCCCTGTCGTTGTGGCCGTGCCAGTCCAGGCCGATGTGCTCGGCGTCCCATGCCCGCAGCAGCGCCTGGGTAAACCGGATGAGGTTCCGGACACCCTGGGGCGTGGCGTGCCCGACCGTGTCGCAGAGGCAGAGCCTGGCGGCACCGTGGTCGATGGCGTTGCGCAGCAGCGCACGCAGCGTCGCGGGCCGCGATCGGATTGTGTCCTCGGTCACGTAGAGGACGGGCAGCCCCTCGGAAGCGCAGAAATCCAGCGCCTCGGCCGACATCCGCAACATGCGGTCCACGTCCCAGTCCTCGGCATAGAGCCGAATCGGGCTGGAGCCAATGAACGTGGCGGCCTCAATGGCGCGACCCACACGCTGCGAGATCTCCGCGATGGGCCGCACGTCATTGAGGTGCGTCCGTGCCGCTGCAGCGGGCTCGATCGCCAATTTGTGGTCGACGATCTCGCGAACGATCCGCTCGACATCCTCCACGGCACGCGGGCCGGCACCAGGCAGCCCAACGTCGGCTGTGTCGACCCCAATCTCGTGCATCAGGTGCACGATCTTGAGCTTCACGTCGATGCTGGGATCGATGATGCTCGGCGACTGGATGCCGTCGCGCAGCGTCTCATCCCAGAATGTCACTGGCGGTCGCGCCGGCGGCGGCTGGTAGTCGACCGTGTTCCAGTCGTAGATGAGCTCGCGCTCGTCGAGTCCCATCAGAGCGCCTCGACGATCACCGCGATGCCCTGGCCGCCGCCGATGCACGCAGAGCCCAGGCCGTAGCGCAGCCCCTTCTCCTTGAGGGCGTAGAGCAGGGTCTGCGTGATGCGCGTCCCGGACGCCGCCAAGGGGTGTCCGACCGCGATCGCGCCGCCGTTGATGTTGGTCTTGTCCCTGTCGAGGCCGAGCTGTCGCTCGACGGCGATGTACTGCGGGGCAAAGGCTTCGTTCACCTCGACGAGGTCCATCTGCTCGAGCGTCATGCCCGTGCTCGCCAGCGCGCGTTGGGCGGCGTAGACGGGGCCAATCCCCATGATCTTGGGGTCGCAACCAGCGATGCCCCAACCGACCAATCGGCCGATGGGGCTCAGTCCCTTGGCGTCCGCGGCCGCGCGCGTGGACATGACCATGGCCGCGGCGCCGTCGCAGATGCCGCTGGCGTTGCCGGCGGTGACGATGCCATCCTTCTTGAAGACGGCGCGCAGCCGGGCCAGCTTCTCTGCGGTGGTGGCCCGCGGGTGCTCGTCGGCGTCTACGACGGTGGTTGCCTTGCGGCCGGCGATCTCCACCGGCGTGAGCTCCTGGGCGAAGAAACCGCGGGCGTTCGCAGCGGCGTAACGGGTCTGGCTGGCCAGTGCGTACTCGTCTGCTTCCTCGCGGGCGATCTCAAATTTTACGCCGAGGTTCTCGGCGGTGATCGCCATGGGGATGCCGGCGTACGTGTCGTGCAGACACTCGGCGATGTAGTCCCCCATGGGCGACTGAAACAGAGGAATACCCGTGCGCGCGCCACGGATGGTGTGCGGCGCCTGGCTCATGTTCTCCGTACCACCGGCCAGGACGATCTCGGCCTCGTCGAGCAAGAGCATGCGCGCTGCGTCGATCAGCGCCTGGAAACCGGACCCGCACAACCGGTTGACCGTCAGACCGCCGGCCTCCTCGGGCACGCCCGCCTTCAGGCCCACGTGGCGGCCGCAGTAGATGGCGTCCGCGCTGGTCTGCATGACGTTGCCGAAGATCACGTGGTCCACGTCTGCAGCGTCCACGCCGGCCTGCACCAGCGCGGCTTTGGAGGCGATGACGCCCAGGTCGTTTGCCGAGACCTTGGTGAGTGACCCGCAATAGGCCCCAAACGGGGTGCGCTTGCCGGAAAGGAAGACGATGTCCTTGTTCATGACGCTGCTCCTCATTGTGTTGCCGAGGTCATATCTACGCCTGCCGACGGACGCAAGCATGCGCGGGCGAGGCGATGACGGCAGGAACGAAGGCGTAGGGGTCCCAGCGGGGGTAGTGTTCCTACACAGCGACATTGACGAGTTGCCGCCGGCCCCTCGACCGGATCTCGGCGTCTCTC
>CALBXO010000335.1 GCA_937890335.1 uncultured Pseudomonadota bacterium
CGCCATCGCAACAGCGCTCGGGCCACTCCGGCCCACGATGCGCCGGCAGGAGAGGTACACGCGCACGTACCGTCCGCGCGTCCGAGTGCATCGGCAAACGGGGCGTCGGCGTTGCCGATGGGCGCACCTGGCACCGTGATTTCAGGCTCCTGCGCCTCGACACAGTCGCCGGCATCCCCGCACACAAAGCCCTCTGCGCAGAACTCCGGAGCCGTCCAGACGGGGGCCCCCTCCGGGTCTTCGATGCAGATCCGGCGAAGGTCGAGGTCCACGCACTCGCTGGTGCCCACATCGCAGGCGACCACGTCCGGGGCCAGGCGCAGCACGCGCATGTCGTAGTCGGCGACGGCGTCCCGGGTCAGAGTGACCTTCCAGCGGACGCTCATCGGCGTCGTTGCCGTGACGGTGACTCGCTCCAGCGCGTCACCAACGGACTCGGATGAGTCGAGGACCGCTTCGCCGTCGCTCTCGTAGAGCACCAGGTCGACGTTGCCATCGGCCGGGTCGAAGTCGATGCGGACGACAAAGGTCTCCCCCTCGGCCACGTCGGCGGCGAACCAGTCGTCGTCGTCGACGCAGACAGTGTTGCCATTGTGGTTGCCCGGCTCCACCCACAGGGAGACTGCGGCGGTGTCGTTTGGCTCAAATGGGTCTGTCGGACAGTCCACCAGACAGGTGCCGTCACCGCCACAGACGCGGTCGCGCCCGCACGCCTGGGGGGCGCTCCACTCCAGGCACCCGTCGTCGTCGAAGTTTCCGCACACGCGGGTCGCCGTGCCGGAGGCGCAACCTGTAGCGCCGACCTCGCACTCGTCTCGACATGCGCTCTCGCAAGCGCCGGCGCGGCAGACAAAGCCGTTCTCGCAGCCGATGGACGGGCCCCAGTCCGCGCAGCCGTTGGGGCCGACGACGCAGCTTTGCACGGCGCCCTCGAGGCAGCGCGCCGTTCCAAGCTCGCACACCGCACAGGTTCCCGCCGTACGCGCGTTGAGCGCGATGGAGTTGCCACCGACGTTCCGCGCCGCGCTGAGATCCCGCATGCGTACGCGGTACCGGTAGGTTCGTCCGGGAGACAGCCCTGTGTCGACGAACGTCGGGGTGTTTTGCCAGCCGCTGTTGGTCCCGCCAGGTTCGCCGCTCAGCTCTTCAAAGAAGTATTGGACTCCGCTCCTGTCCACGCCGGTGGTTGCGGTCATCCGGACCGCGTTTTCACCAGCCTCCACAGGTTCGACGCTCCACAGCGCCGGGTTCGGCTGCGGGGCGACGGTGTCCGGAACAATGCGGACCGTGAGCACACCTGCAGTGGTCTCGACACCGTCGGTCACTGTGAGATTCACCACCGTCGGAGCGACAAGGCTACCGGTCGCGACCAGAGAGACGAAACGGCCCTGCTCCAGGCGGACGCGCAGGCGAGGATCTCCCGTGGACACGACGGCAAACTCAAGTTGCGACAGCGGAGTGTCCGCGTCCTCCGTGACCCGCCAGAGGTCCAGGACGCGCGCCGCCGCTCCGTTCTCGGGGACTGTCACGACTGGGAAGAAGCCAAACTCCGGGGCCTGGCTGATGCGGTCGATGAGCTCTGTGAACTCCTCGCTGACCGTGACATTGCCCACCGCGTCCCGCGCCCGCACCTGGTAGCGCAAGACGCGGCCCGCCACCTGGGCCCAGCCGGGGTCCGGGATCGCAAACTCCCATGTCGAGGGTCCCGCGCCACGGGCCGGGGCGAAGCCACCCGGTGCATCGGGCTCGACCCAGAAACGAACTTCCACCTGCGCGGCGCCGAGCACCTGCGCGGAGACCGTCACGTCGCCGGGGGTCACGGCCGAGACGTCGTCGGGTCGGAGCGTCACGTCCCCGATCGCCGGTCCGCGGCTGTCCACCTGGACCAGCGTGCTGGCCGTGCTGACCTGGCCCAGGTCGTCCTCGACCTCGAGGGTGAGGATGTAGGTACCCTCCAGATCGGTCGTGTCCCAGGTTCGCAGAGTCCCGCGCACCACGGGCGTCACGCCGACCCCGCCAATCTGCGTCGTGACGCGGGGCGCGTCCACGGGGGCAAAGAACAGTGCGTAGCGCGAGAAGTCCGTGTCTGTGGCGGTCCCCGTGATCGGCACGAGGCCTCCCACAGGCTGCCCGGGCACCGTGTCCAGGCGCGCGGTAGGCGGTGCGTTGTTGCCCCGCGCGACCCGGAAGCTGAACTCGAACCGCGCGTCCAGCGGCTCGCCATTGGTGTCGCGCACGCCCTGTACGGTCATGAACACCAACGCGCCGGGGGCGAGGCTGGCGGGCACGAACGTCACCTCTCGGGACCCGGGCTCGTAGAGCACGTCGCCGGTCAGCCGGACCGCCGTCCGGGCGGAGATGGTGTCCTCGTTGACCGTCGCGGGGTCCAGCGGACGATCGAACACGATGCGAACCACGGCGTCCACGGAGACGTCGACCGCCCCGTTCATCGGGTCCGTCCTCACCACCGACGGTCCGGTCTGTCCGCCGGGCTCGCTCACGATGATGATCGCGTTGAACTCGGTGCGCTCCGGTGTGGCGTCCCCGTCGGTGGCGATGAGGGTGATCTCGTGCTGGCCGGCCGTGAGCTGTCGGGTGATGGTGAACCGATCTCCCTCCACCTGCCCCACGACAAAGCCATCCACCGCGATGGCCACATCGCGCACACCTGAGGGGTCTTCCACAATCCAGCTCACCTCGATCGTCTCGCCGACCTCAATGATGCCGTCTCCATCGCCCTGCCCTTCCTCGATGGTGACCTGGACGAACACCGGGCCCTCGTTGTCCTCGTCTCCGACCACCACGACAAAGGGCTGGGTGACAATTCCGTTGAGGTCGTTCACCGGCGCTGCGGCGGCCAGGAACGTGTAGGTTCCCGGCTCGTCGAGCGTGATGACCACGGTGACATCAAAACTCTCGCCGGGGCCGAGATCGCCAGGGTGGAACGCGGGGTCGCCAATGGGGTTTTGCCCGTCGAGCACGGCGCCAACAAAGGGGCCAGTCAACGTGTCGTTGCCCTCGTTGACGACCTGGAACGTCACCCGGAACGGCTCGCCCGCAGCCGGAAACTCAGGGGTGACGGTTACGTCCTGAACTGTCAGCTCGCCCTGGCCCACGTCGGTGCAGGCGTCCGCGTTGCACACCTGGTTGTCGTTGCACTGCTCGATGAGCTCGACGCCGGCACCGCACGTGTCCACCGACCACACGTCGCCGTTGAGGCAGGCGGGCGAGCGTTGGGGGAGGCAGACGCCGTCGGTGCAGACGTGATCTCCGCGGCAATCACCGGGCACTGCGCAGGTCGGCGAGCAGAACCGAGAATCCGGGTCGGCGCCGTGCGTGTTGCACAGAAACCCGTCCTGACACTGGTCCGGCGTATCGCATTGGTCGCAATAGCCGCCGTCACCCCCGTCGCCGCAGAGGCGCGGACTGTCGAAGCCGCTCTCGCACAGCGCGTCGATCGCCCGGAAGGCGTACTGGCATTGCTCCCCGTGGGTCGCGCCGCCGGTGTTGGCCAGCTCGTTGACGACAAAGCAGCCGTTCTCAAAATTGTAGTCCTGTGCGCCGCGAACCAGGATCCCGCTGACCTCCCCCTGGGCGTTGAAAACGCCGGAGCCGGAGTTGCCTCCAAACGTGTCCAGGTTCCCGTGGAAATAGTCGCGCTGGGCGGTGCGCGGATTGAGCACCATGCCGCCGCTGTCGATCTTGGCGGGGATGCCGGAAGGAAAACCGATGACGGTCAGGTCTTCCCCGCGTTGCATCGCCGCCGTGCCCTGGCGAACCGGTGCTGGGGCTCGCCCCTCCACGGGGCGGTCGAGCTGCACGATGGCAAAGTCATAGAGGTCGCTGAGCTCCTGCGCGACCAGTTGGCGGCAGCTGTACACCTCTCGTGAGGTCACCCCTGCCAGCTGATCCTCGGAGGCCATCTCGTAGCCGAAGACAAAGCGCAGCCCGCGGCAATCGGCCTGGGTCTCGACGCAATGGCCCGCCGTGAGTATCAAATCGTCGTCGATCAGAGTGCCCGAGCAGATGCCGGCGGTCGGCTGGTCCACGAAGCGTTGACCGTCGCACAGCCGGAAGTCGTCCCCGAGGGTGCCGGCCTCAAATCGGATGTTGTCCGGGTCGCGGTCGTCCACCGTGTTCTCCCGCATGAGAGCCACGATCGATTCCTGCGCAAGTTGTCGCAGTTGGGGGTCGGGGTGGGCGTAGACGTCCTGGCGGTCATCCTCGCCGTAGATGACCTTCTGGTCGAGGGTGTTGGTGGACGGATCGGCGGGAGGAGCGTTCGGCGCCTGGCACGCGGCTACGCTGACGACCGCGAGGAACCAAAGAAACGTGCGCACTGTTGCCTCCGTAAACGCGAACCTGCCCCGCTCGCGCGCGCCAGTGTAGCAGGTGCGGGGCGTAGGCAAAACGGCCCTGTTGTCACGGCCGTCGGTGTTCTCCAATCTCGCTCAGACTCGCGTAGTACCCCGCCGGGCGTGGACGAACCGAGCTCGCGCTCAGGGGAGCCCACGCTGGCTCAGACCGGGTCGGACACCACGGCGCGCCGGCGCACGAGGGGTTGGTCAACACCAGCAGCGGCGGTCGGTCTACGAGCGGCTCTCGAGCTCTTCCCATCGATCGTAGAGCTTGGCGATCTCGGTGATAACGAGGTTCAGTCGCTTGGTCAGCGCCGCGATCTTGTCGGGGTTGCCCTGGTAGAGGGCCGGGTCGGCCAGGCTGGCCTCCAGGGCCTCTTTGCGCGCGTCCGCCCCCTGAATCGCGGCTTCCATGCCCGCGAGCTCGCGCTCCTCCTTCCAGGTCAGCTTTGCCGCCGCCGGGCGCTCAACCGGCGCCGCTGGCGTGGGCGCCCGTGCTTCGACCTGCCTGGCGGCTTCCTTTTTCTCTGCCCGACGCTGGGCACGTCTGCGTGAGTAGAAGTCCCAGTCCCCGTCGTACCGGACAAATGCGCCGTCCTCGTAGGCGACGATCGCGTTGCAGACACGGTTGAGGAGGTAACGGTCGTGCGTGGCGACGACTGCGCACCCCTCAAAGTCGGCCAGCGCGTTCTCCAGAAACTGAAGCGACGTGATGTCCAGATCGTTGGTGGGTTCGTCCAGCACGAGGAAGTTGGCGTTCAGCAGCATCATGCGCGCCAGCAGGAGGCGACACCGCTCTCCTCCGCTGAGCGTCTCGACGCGCTTCTCCTGGTCCAGGCGATCGAACAGGAACTCCTGGAGGAAGGTTCGCTTGTGCACGTTGCGCTTGCCGACGCGCAAGCTGTCACCGGGGTGCAGCGCGTCGTAGACGGTGGCGGTTGGGTCCAGCTCGTCTCGGCTCTGCGTCATGTAGGCCACGCGCGGGCTCTTTCCCCAGGTGATCTGACCGGCGTCTGGGCGCTCCTCGCCGACCATCATCCGCAGCAGCGTGCTCTTGCCACACCCGTTGGGGCCCACGAGGCCGATCTTGTCCGTACGGCGCAACATCAGCTGCACGTCGCTGAGAACCGGGAGGTCGTCGTAGCTTTTGTGCACGCCGCGAATCTCCAGGATCACGCCGTGCAGCTTCTGGTCGGTCTGGAATTCGAGCCCGAGGGTGCGGTCCTGGGCCTGGTAGCCACGCTCCTGCAGCGCCACGGCCTTGTCCATGCGCGACTTGGATTTGGAGGTGCGCGCCTTGGGGCCGCGCCGGAGCCACTCGAGCTCGCGCTGGGCGAGCTTCTTGCGTTTCTCCTCGGCCTTCTCGTGCAGGCGAAGACGCTCGGACTTGGACTGGACGAAGGACGCGTAGGCGCCCTCGTGGGAGTGCACGCCGTCGGTGTCGATCTCGATGATTCGGCTGACGACGCGATCCAGAAAATACCGGTCGTGCGTGATGAGGAGGATGGCGCCCGGATAGGACATCAATTCGCTCTCGAGCCACTCCACCGTCTCCGCGTCCAGGTGGTTGGTCGGCTCATCGAGCAGGAGAAGCTCCGGGCGCGGCAGCAGCGCGCGGGCGAGCGCGACGCGGCGCCGCATCCCGCCGGAGAGCTCGGACAAAGGACGATCGACGTCCTCCTCGGCGAGTCCGAGTTTGTCGAGCATTCCGACCACGCCGTGGGTCCAGTCCCAGCCGCCCAGGCGCTCGATCTCAGCCTGCATGTCCGCCTGCTCGTCGAGCAGCTCGGCTGTGGCGCCGTCGGCGAGCTTCGCGGTCACGGCGTGGAAGGCGTCGATGCAGGCGCGCAGCTCCGAGAAGGCCTGTCCGACGATCTCGCGCGCGGTCAGCGTCAGATCGAGCTCCGGCTCCTGCTCCACATACGTGACCCGCGAGCCCTTGCGCCGGTGAACCAGCCCGTCGTCGGCGTCCACGACCCCGGCCAGAATCCCGAGAAGCGTGGTCTTGCCGCTGCCGTTGTGGCCGATCAGCCCGATCTTCTCCCCCTGGCCCACTGTGAAACTGATCCCGTCAAAGAGGACGAGGTTGCCGTAGGCTTTCCGGAGGTCTTGTGCGTCGAGCAGGCTCATGGGCGCCATACATACAGTCAGTTGTGATTTGAGCCCAGCGCGGTCCGCGCCGATGAGACACGCGGGATGAAACAAAATGCGTCACCGCGTTGGCACTATGCGTCAGCGGCGTGACACCGATGTCAGAGTCCCACCGCCGGCCAAAGAGAACTGCCGGAGTATCGCAGACAGTGGATCGCGTCATGGAGGAGCGTGGGGAGCAAAACAGAGCTTTGGACTTTGCGCGGCATCGATAGTGCATAGGTTCAGCCCGTGTCAACTGACACACCCCCCCCACGCACAGGGAGGTCATATGAGAATTCCCATCGAGGCTTTGATCGAGCAGGAGCGCAGGCGAGAACGAGAGAAGTCGTCTTTCGAGCAACCTCGCCTCGAGGCGCCCCGCCCGATGCCGATGTACCGCGACGAAACCCCAGCGCCGAGCAGACGCGGCGACACATCCATCGACATCGGTGGTGAGGAGGAAGAAGAGAGTGACCGCGGCGTCGTCATCATCTCCATCTGGGACGACTGACGAACAATGAACCCAACCGGCCTCGCGCCGATTCAACGATAGAGACGGGCCCGCACGCAGAGTGTGGGCCCGTTTCACTTTTTGCGCCCGACGGGGTACCAAGGGGGCATGCCGAATCAGGGAGCGGACTCCGTCACCGTCACGCTGGGCAGCGCCCCCGACAACGACATCGTGATTCACGAGCGGATCGTGTCCTCACACCACGCGCAGATCGTGTGGGACGGGACCGCGCTCGCACTGCAAGACCTCGCCAGCACCAACGGGACGTTCGTCAACGGAACGCGCGTGACCGTGTCTCCGGTGAAGATCGGAGACGAAGTTGGCCTTGGTAGCCACACCTTCACATTGGGCGAGCAGCACCTGGCCCCCCTTCGCGACCGGATGCAGGCGCCGGGGCGGGCCGCCCGCACGCCCACCTCGGAGCGCTCTGCCTCGCGGCACTCCGCCGGGGATCGAGCCGGCCGCGCGACGACGCACCAGAACGAGGTCGCCAGCGGTCCGGTCCAGAGCGATGACGGCCCCCGTCAGTCGGACAGCGCCCGCTCCATCAGCATTGGCGCCCACGACGACAACGACGTCGTAATCCCCCTGGCGCAGGTGTCGGGTTACCACTGCCGCATCTGGAACGACGGCGACCGCTACATCATCGAGGACCTTGGCAGCACCAACGGTACCTGGGTCAACGGCGTCCGCGCACCGCGCGCGTACGTGCAGATCGGGGACGACATCGGACTGGGCAGTTACCAGTTCAAACTCGGCCCCAAGCTGCTGGCCAATTTCAGCGCGCCCAAGAAGGTCGAGGAGGCCACGCGCATCGCGCAGCTGCCACCGGGCATGCTCGAGCCCATCAAGGTCGGCCGTGACCCCACCGCCGGGGTCAACTCGATCGTCATCTCCGCGCCCATGGTGTCCAACGAGCACGCCGAGCTCGAGTTCATTGGTCAGGGCTGGAAGGTGCGCGATCTCGGCTCGACCAACGGGACCTACATCAACAGCCCGCACAACCGCGTGGCGGAGGGCGTGGTCAACGCCCAGGACGTGATCTTCTTTGGGTCGTACCGCTTTCCCATGGCGCGGCTGGCAGAGTTTACGAGCAGCGGCGGCGGCGCTCCCGACGAGATGGAGCTGCCCCGCGACAAGAAGTTCATCGTCATCGGGCGGGACGATACCTGCGACATCACGATCGACGCCGCGCAGGTGTCGCGGAAACACGCGCGGCTGGTTCGCGCCGACGATGGCTTCATCATTGAGGACCTGAGCTCGGCCAACGGCACCTTCGTCAACGGCAAGCGCATCGCCCGGCAGAAGATCGGGCCCGACGACTGGGTCGGCCTTGGCAGCTACCAGGTCCGATTTGACCTGGAAGCCGGCACCATTGCCCGGAACTACCACGGCGACATCATGCTGCAGGCCGAGGCCATCACCGTGAAGGTGGCCGGCGGCAAGACGATCCTGCGGGACGTGAGCTTCACCGTGTACCCGACGGAGTTCGTGGGGCTCATGGGCCCGTCGGGCGCAGGAAAAACCACGTTGATGATGGCCCTCAACGGCTACTTGCCACCGAGCCTCGGCCGCTCGCGCATCAACGGCGTGGATCTCTACCAGAACTACAACGCGTTCCGCGGCAACATCGGATACGTGCCGCAAGACGACATCATCCACGGCGAGCTGACCGTCTTCGAGGCGCTGTACTATACGGCCAAGCTGCGGCTGCCTCCCGATACGCGCCAGGCCGAGATCGAGAAGATCATCGACCGGGTGCTGCGGCAATTGGAGATCGAGGACACCAGGGATGTGCTCATCGGCTCGCCGGAAAAGAAGGGCATCTCCGGCGGCCAGCGCAAACGGGTAAACCTGGCGCTGGAGCTCATCACGCAGCCGTCGCTGTTGTTCCTCGACGAGCCGACCAGCGGCCTGGCCAGCGAAGACACGATCAACGTCATGCGCCTGCTGCGTCGTCTCGCAGACGAAGGTCGCACGATCTTGCTGACGATCCACCAGCCCTCGCTGGAGGCGTACCGCAAGATGGACAACATCGTGTACCTGGCCGACGGCATGCTGGTGTACTACGGGCCGACCTTTCCCGACTCGATCACCTACTTCAACCCGGATGCCGAGGCGGGGACGCCCGCTGGTGACGCGGTCCTCGCCGATCCGGGCAACGCACTCAAGCCGCTGGCCGAAGACAAGCGCAACGGCCTGGATATGCGCACCCGCGCCCAGGCCTACCGGCAGTCACAGCAGCACGAGGAGTATGTGGTGCGGCGCCGCAGCGGCAAGGGCGAAGCCGTCATCACCGGCGGCAGCAAACAGAAGACGCGCCGCCGGTTTGGCTTCAGGCAGTGGTGGACGCTGTCGCGCCGCTACCTCACGATCAAGCGCAAAGACCTCGCCGGCACCGCGATTCTCCTCCTGCAGGCGCCCATCATCGCGACGGTGATCAGCCTGGTTTTCTGGGGCGAGACCGACGACGCGTGGGGGCGCGTCGAGTTCACACCGTTCGCGCTGTTTCTGCTGGTTGTGTCCGCGGTCTGGTTTGGGTGCAGCAACTCGGCGCGCGAGATCGTCGCCGAGCAGGCCATCTACCGCCGCGAGCGGATGGTCAACCTGAAGATCCCGAGCTACGTGATGAGCAAGTTCACGGTGCTCGGGCTCGTGTGCGCAGTGCAGTGTTTCACGCTGCTGCTGATGACCTGGCCCCTGCTGGGCTTTGAGGGCAGCTTCGTCGAGATGTACATCGTCCTCATGCTCTGCTCCCTGGCGGGTCTGGGCATGGGCCTCGTGCTGTCGAGTCTGGTCCGGACCAGCGAGGCGGCGATCGCGCTGGTGCCGCTGCTGCTCATCCCGCAGGTGATCCTCGGAGGCATGATCATGCCCGTGGACAGGATGACCCTCCCGGTCAAGGCGGCCTCTTTGGTGATGGTGAGCCGCTGGGGCTTTGAGGGGATGCTTCACGCGGAGGATCGCTTTGAGCCGCTCGAGGTACCCGAGGAGGACATCGAGAAGCGGACCAACAAGATCCTCAAGAAGGCCGGGCCAGCCCGCGGCGCGCCGATCATCGTCCCTCCCCCGCCGCCCAGGCCCATCGAGCGTTTCTTCGGAGACAGCGAGACCCACTCGCTCGTGGATTGCTCGTGCCTGTGCAGCTTTGTCTGGCTGATGCTCTTTGGTGTGTTCGTCGTGCTCAAGATCCGCGATCCTGAGGTCGGCTGACCGATTTGCGTGCGCACTCCCCTTCGTGTATCCGCCTCTCACGCGCGTAAGGAGAGGCGCGCCTTGAAGCTGCGGAGTTTGAAATGTGGAAGAATCGGGTCCTTTTGTGCGCGACCCTGACGGTGTCCGTTGGCCTGTACGCCTGCGCCGGCGGTGGTGAGGCCAACGACGCTGTGACGGCCAACAACGGCAACAACGGCAACAACGGAAACAACGGAAACAACGGCGGCGACGACGTGCAGCAGTGCATCGACACCTGCAACCGTGTCGCGTTGTGCCAGGAGCTCGAGGCTGCATGTGGCGCGCAGGTTGCCGACGGGTTCCGCCGAACCTGCGTGGACGCCTGCGAGACCGACGCAGAGGCCCGCCAACAGGTCCTCGCGGTCAACGATGTCCCCTGCGGCGCTGTGGTGCCGCTGGCCATCGACGCCTTCAGCCTGGAGTGCGACAGCCGCTGTGACGGCAATTGCGCGGCGCCGGCCGACAGCTGCGAGGGCAGCGTGTCTGTGGCCTACTCTGGACCGGGCAGCTGTACCGGCGACGACGCCTGCAGCTACGACGATGTGTTGACGCGCACGGACTGCGCGGACGCCGGCCAGGAGTGCGTCGACGGGAAGTGCGTCGCCGACGCCTGCGATGCCATTCGCTGTGACCCGCGCGCCCCGTTCTGCGAAGGGGACGTGGCGGTCACAGATGCTGGGAGCGCGGACTGCCAGGATGGTGTCTGCGACTACGGCGGCGTGGAGATGCGCGAGAACTGCGCGGAGGGCAACGCCGTCTGTCGCGGCGGCGAGTGTATTGATCTTTGCGCTGATGTGACCTGCGGCCGGCCCCGAGATCGCTGCGACGTCAACCACGTATTGGCATTCTCCGGAGAGGGCATGTGCGACCGGCAGACCGGTGAGTGCGATTTTGTGGGCGTGACCACGCGGGTCGAGTGCGCGAACGCAACGATCTGTCACGACGCCGAGTGCGTGGCCGACGACGATCCCACGGTCCGCCCCGGCTATGTCATCGTCAACGAGATCATGGCGGACCCCGAGGCCGTCAGTGACGCCACGGGCGAGTGGTTTGAGCTCCGCAACGCTACCAACCGGACGCTCCACCTCAACAACCTGGCTGTGGGCGACACGGGGCGCGACATCTTCCAGATCGACGGCGACGGGCCTGTGGTTCTGGCGCCTCGTGGCCTGTTTGTCGTCGGCAACAACGGCGACGCGGAGACCAACGGGGGCGCGCCGGTGGACTACGTCTGGGACGGGTTCACGCTGGCCAATATGGACGACGAGGTCATTCTCAGCGTGGATGACGTGGAGATCGATCGCGTGGAGTACGACGCGCGTGGGGAGTGGCCGCGGGTGGACGGCGCGTCGATTCAGTTTGGAGGCCAGTACAACGGGCTGTTCATCGAGAACAACGACGCGGTCCGCTGGTGCGTGACGTTCCCTCCGATCCGCGACGAGGGCGGCGACAGG
>CALBXO010000336.1 GCA_937890335.1 uncultured Pseudomonadota bacterium
TGCCCCTGCCCCGCGGCGTCCATCTGGGTCTTCATCGTGTGCGACGACCCGCCCGTTTCGGGCAATGCGCCGTGGCCGATGGCGTTGTCCAGAATGTTGCCGTCGGGTCCATGCTGGTGCACCGGGTGCGGCATGGCCATGATCCGGACATTGGCCCCGAGGTGCAGATTCTTGGTCAGGTTGAGCTCGCCGCCCACTCCAAAAAATGCATTGGGGTACCAGCCCTCCGTCTCCTGCCCCGACTCCAACATCGTGATGCGCGTCCACTCAGCGCCGCCGCCCACCTGAAAGTAGGGAGAGAAGAAAGACGCAGGGGCCATGCGCAGCCCGACCGCCGCCGTCGAGTAGAGCGAGACGCGGTCCATGCCTGAGTCGATGACATCACCCGTGGCTCCGTAGAAGTCCACGGACATCTCGCCGAAGAAGTGTTCGTCAAAGTCCAGGGTCCCCAGGACACCCGCGCCGTCCATTCTGCAATCGAGCCAGGTCAAGCCCCCGTTGGAGGTGTCCTGGTGCCGGAATCCGTGCCCGCCCACGCGCACACCAACCCCCGGTTTCCACACCGATTCGTCCTTGTCGGAGACCCCCAAGGTCTCCGCCGCCGCCACATCACCCAAGAGGACGCTGCCAAGCGCCAGGACCACCCACACACTGCGTGCTCGCATCTACACTCCCCCGTTGTCGTTTCCAGGCCTACCCGGACCAAACGCAACGACAGTGCCACCCTCGACCCCGTGATGTCGGGGGCCGGCGGGCGAGTGTATCCGGACGTTGACACTCCAATGGAGTAGGACTGCCCCACATTGGAACCGGGATGGCGCGGGCACGCCGGAGCGCCGCGTGCCGGGTCGCGTGGATTCCGTTGGCTGTGAGGACGCACAGTGCCGCAGACGCGGTGAACTCGCGCCCCTGTGAGGCGGCAGCGCGAGGCGAGTCTGGACTAAGGGCGAGCCAGCGCGTGGCCGCGGGCGATCCCGACAGCGTCGAGGTCAAACCCACGAGACGGCGGCGCGCGCAGGCCGTTGGTGCGCTCGAGATCGACAATGCGTACATAGCGCACCCGGTCGACCCCGACGTCGGCGAGGTCGAAGGCATCTCCTCCGGCGACTGTCGGATCTCGCGCGTCGAGGGTCGGCTCCGCCCCAGCGTAGACGTAGCCGACGCCGCCGCAGCCCTCGTGGGGGTACGCGCCGTCGGCGTCACAGGGGAACGCGTGCCAGTGTTCACCGTCCAGACTGACGGAGACCTGGCCCAGCTCGGTGTACACAAAATCCCCTACCGCGAACGGGTTTTCAAAGACGATGAGGTCCGGCCCCTCGCAGTCCACCGCGTCCGCCGCAAGCTCGACAACGACGGAGCCGCCGTCGCCCAGCGTCAGTACGTCCAGGCCTCCGTTGACCTCCCCCAGTCCCATCGGGGCACCGACCACGGCCTCCTCGGCGCCAAAACCCGCTCCGTTGCCGGGGTGGAACGCCACCACGCGCGATGCAAAACCGAGCTCGTCGGCCACGTCGGACGGGCACGTCCAGGTGACTTCTCCCTCTACTTCAGCGATCTCGCCGCACCCCGCCAGCACGACCAGCGGCAATAGACACATGGCGCCCAGGATGTGCCGCTTGCGCGCCAAACCACTCGGCTGACCGCCGCGGCCGAGGTTCCGGGTCAGGCCCGGCGCACCCATCCGCACGCTGGATGTAGCCAGCACCGCACCGGCGCAAGCCGACGTCGCGCTTTCGTCGCGGGGTGACGGGTTCATCGGTTCTGAGACCGCTCCGTGCTGAAGCCCTCGGGGTAGCGCGCCCGGAGCTTTTCCACGTTGTTCGCCGCGATGTCGTCGAGCTCCAGTCCCACCGCGTCGGCGAGCGTCGCGACGTACCACAGGACGTCACCGAGCTCGCTGCGAAGTTTCGCCTTGTCGAGCGGGTGCCCATGGAACAGGTGCTTCTTGACCAGGTCCGCCGCCTCGCCGGCTTCCCCGGCCAGCCCCAGCGCCCCATTGGCGATGCGCCCGCGCTCGTCCAGATCCTTGTTGGCGGTGACGAGCGCGTAGGTCTGGTACTGGTTCAAATTCATCTTCGGCCTCCCTGACAGGTCGGGCACCAATATGTCGTTCGCCCGGCCTGGGTCAATCGCTCAATGGCTGCCCCGCACGACGTGCAGGCGTCGCGCTGGTACACAAAGAACGGATTGGGTGCCTCGCCGCGGCCCGGGTCATTGAGGTAGGCGATCTCCTCGCCGACCTCCACGGCGAGCACGGACTCGCAGACGGCACAGATGGCGTCGCAGAGCGTCCCGAGCTGGGCCTGCGTCAAATCGCCGGCCCGCGACGCCGGATTCAGGCCCGCCCGCCAGAGCGACTCCGCTGCGATGATGTTGCCGACTCCCGCGACGACCTCCTGGTCCAGGAGCGCAACCTTGATTGCCCGGCGCGTCCCTCCCAGCTGTGCGTGCAGGACGCCCGCCTCCAGGGGCACGGGCCACGGCTCGGGACCAAGCCTGGCGAGCACTCCCACGACGGTCGCGTCGTCGAGCGCGTCATGCTCCACAACCCATGCCTTGCCCAGCCGCCGCGTATCGACAAAATCGTAGAGACCGCCGCCGATGCTGACGGTCATGCGCGCACGACGACCGTCCTGCGGCACAACCTTGCCGGTCATCTTGAAGTGCAGAACGAGCGTGTGTTCTTCGAGCCGAACCAGCAGGAACTTGCCGCGCCGCTCCACCGCGTTCACGCGCTGTCCAATGAGCCTCGCCGTCGCGCCATGCGCGAGCAACCTCTCGTCGTGCAAGACAATCTCGTCCACACGATGCCCACCAAACCAGGCGGCGACCTGGCGCCGGGCAAACTCGACCTCCGGCAGCTCAGGCATGACGCCTGCCCTGCGTGTGCCGCCGCCACTTCACGGCTTGGCCTGCGACGGATGCGGTTTGCGCTCCTTGAGCTCCGCCGCGCGCCATCGCTGGATGCGCGCCTTGAGGCGGGCCAGTACCTCAGGCTCGTCCTTGTGGAGGTTGACCAGCTCGTCCGGGTCCTTCTCCAGGTGGTAGAGCTCAAAGTGGTTCGGGCCGATCTTCCAGATGATCTTGTAGGGCCAGTCGACCATGGACTTCTGCGGAATGACGTTGGTCGTCACCTTCTCGGAGAAGGTCGGCGGATGTTTGTCGGTCGTCCCACGCATCAACCCCATCAGGCTACGCCCGTGGAACACTGCGCCCTCGGGGGCCGGGACACCGGTGGCCTCCAACAGCGTGGGCAGCACGTCGATATTGCCCACGGGTCGTCGCACAACAGCCGGGGCAACGCCCGGCATCACGACGAAGAGCGGCACGCGCAACAGATTGTCGTACAGAGTCTGGCCGTGGTACTGAAATCCGTGGTCCTTCTCTGGATCGAGCCCCTCACCATGGTCGCTCGTCAGCACAATCACAGTGTCCTTCAACATCCCGCGCTCGCGCAGTCCGTCGAGCATGCGGCCAATGTGCAGGTCGGTGTAGCGAATCTCGTGGTCGTAGATGTCGTAGACCGTCGGACCAAACTCCGGAATCCCCTCGTGCCGGATGTAGCCCGAGTGCGGGTCC
>CALBXO010000337.1 GCA_937890335.1 uncultured Pseudomonadota bacterium
GGGCGACGTCGGGTTCCACGGTGACGACGGGCGCAGCGATTGTCTCAGCCGCCGGCAAGACGACCGGCGGCGCGGCATCCAGCATCATGGTGGGCGCGTCCACCGCCGCCTCCAGGGGCACAAAGCCCGCGACCACGGGCTCGGCATCGAGGCCCGAGGACTCGCGAACCACGGCGTCCAGATCGATGACGAACTCCTCCGCCGTTGCGTACCGCAGGTGCGGCTCCTTGCAGCACGCCTTCTTGACGAGATCCCGAATCCCCTGCGGAACGTCGATGTCGTCCGGCAGCTCCACGGGCGGCCCAAAAATGACCTCTGAGATCGCCGCGGCCAGGTTGTTGGTCTCGACGGCCGGGCGACCGACCAGCATCTCGTAGAGGATCAGGCCCACCGCGTAGAGGTCCGTGGACGGCTCAAGCTGGTGGCCCTGTAGCTGCTCGGGCGCCATGTATTGCGGCGTACCGTAGGTCTGGCCCGCTTTGGTGATCTGCGGGCCGGAGCCGTGCGCCATCTTCGCGATGCCGAAGTCCATGACTTTGACGAAGTCCTGGTCGTAGAGCAGCGGCGTGATCATGATGTTTTCGGGCTTGATGTCCCGGTGCACGATCCCCTTCTCGTGCGCTTCCCACAGGGCGCAGAGCATCTGACGCGCGATGTGCAGGGACCGCGCGGCCGACAGGCGACCGGCCTTGCGGACCACGCTGTGCAGCGGCGCGCCCACCAGGTACTCCATCACGATGTAGAACACGCCCTCCTCCGTCTCCCCGTAGTCGTACATGGAGACGCAATTGGGGTAGTGGAGGCTGGCGGAGAGGACCGCCTCGCGGCGAAATCTCTCGACGGCTGTCGGCTCGGAGCGCGCGAAGGTCGAGTGAAGGACCTTTACGGCCACGGGCCTCTGGGTGTCGAGGTGCTGGGCGCGCAGCACAATCCCAAAGCCGCCGCGACCGAGTTCCTGGTCCACCCGATACCGCCCGGCGATTACATCGCCAGGCTCCGGCTCCTTGAATTGCCATGCCACGGCGCGATTATGGTCCAGCGGCGCCCACGTTGCTAGTTGTCCGCGCGTCCGTCAGTCTGAGAAGATCATGAAGAACCCCACTTCCGAGACTTGCACGCAGCTTTTCGCGGGGCTCGCCGTGTGCGCCATCCTGGTCACCGCGGCGCCTGCGGCCCTGGCGCAGACCTACCGCCAGGTGTGGACGACCACCGCGGACTTCGACACCGGCGGCTACGTCAACACCAACAGCGCCGACGTCGCCGACCAATTGCAGCTGGACCTCAGTCAAATCGAGACGCCCTACCTATGGGTGTCGAACTCCGGCTCGGACACCGTGGCGCGCATCGACACCTCCAACGGGCGCGTGCTCAGCGTGACGCAGCTGCCAGGCGGCCGGAACCCGTCGCGGACCGCCGTCGACATCGATTTCAATTGCTGGGTGGCGGTGCGCCACGACAACGGGCGACTCCACAAACTCTCGGCACACGATGGGACCGAGATCTTCCAGACCGCCCGCGTGGGCAAGTGGGCCCGCGGGGTCGCCATCAACTCCGCGGGGCATGTCTGGGTCTCCACCTCAGTGGACGACGACGGGCGTGGATACGGCTGGATGAAGGTGGACAGCGACACGGGGCAACCCATCACCACCTTTCACAGCCCGATCGGCAGCTACGGGCTGGCCATCGATCCTTTTGGCAAGGTCTTCTCCACCACGAGCTGGATCGACGCGCGCGCGGACGTGCAGCGGGCGGATGGAACGGACGGACGCATCGAGCAGCGGTGGACATTGCGGCCGGAGATTCCTGAGGCGATCTACGGCATCACCGTCGACATCGAGGGGGACGTCTGGGGCGCCGTGCGCTACCACCCACTCGTCGCCTGGATTGACGGCGACTACAGCTGCCCCGACGACGCGACGAACTGCGCCATTACGGAGGGCGCGGGGCTGCACCGCGTGATTGACGTGAACGACGTCCTGGTGGCCGCAGGCTCGCGGACGGGGCTGCGGTCGGGTCGCGGTATCGCCGTGGACGCCAATGGGTTCGTCTGGGCTGTGTTCAACGACCGGACGACCAATGTGCAACAGAGCTACGCGGTCAAGATCGATGGGACCACCGGCGAACCCATCCTCGCCGTCCCCACCGGGATCAACTCCGTCGGGATCACGCCGGACGCGGACGGCTTCATCTGGGTGGTGAACCAACGTGGGGGCGGGCCGGGCTTTGAGGATCTACCCTGCCCGGATGGGTTCTCCGGCAACGGGACCGTGACCCGACTGCGCTCGTCCGACGGGTCTGTCGTGGGCACGTACCCGACATGCGGCTCGGCGCCGTACACCTACTCGGACAAGGCCGGGTACACCCTGCGAAGCGTCACGCTGCGCTCGGG
>CALBXO010000338.1 GCA_937890335.1 uncultured Pseudomonadota bacterium
TATCGTAAGGAGGTCCTGCCTCTGTGTGCGTAATCCGAGGCTAATCCAGACCCCTGAGGATCAGATCACAGCGCGGCCGCGGGGAGCGTGTCCACCCGACATAGTCTTGGCGACGCTACAGGCTGTTGAGGAAGCCGAGTAGTTGATCTCCGGGGTGATAGCGAGCCGCCCTGCCCTTGGGCGACACGGTCTTGGCGAGCGCGTGTTCCTTCATCGCCAGCGTCGCCTCCAGATAGACCTGCGTCGTCTCCACCGACTCATGGCCGAGCCACAGGGCAATCACCGCCCGATCGACGCCGACTTGGAGCAGGTCCATGGCCATGGTGTGTCTCAAGCGGTGCACGGTAACGCGCGTGTGCGTCAACGACGGGCACATTATGGACGCGGTCCTCCGGTGCTTGTTCAGCAGATACTGCACGCCGTGCACGGTCAGCCGGGTCCCCTTGGCGCTGGGGAACACCACCTTTCCCTCACCGCGTGGCGGCTCACGCAGCCACGCTGTCACCACGGCGAGCGTGGATCTGGCGAGCGGCGTGCAGCGTTCCTTCCGCCCCTTGCCGATGACGCGGACGTGGGCGCCGGTGCCCAGGACGAGGTCCTCACAGGTGAGCCCGGTCATCTCGGAGACGCGCAGCCCCGTCTGGACGGCGACGAGGAGAAACGCGTGATCGCGCCGGCCCAACCACGTGCGCTGATCCGGCGCGGCCAGCAGGGCCTCCACTTCCGCACGGGTGAGAAACGGGACCAGGGTCCGTGCGAAGCGCTTGCAGGGGATCGCGAGCACTCGTTGGATCTGAGCCGAGTGAGTTGGGGCCTCGAACGCCGCGTAGCGAAAGAAGGAATGGAGGGCGGTGAGACGCAGATTCCGCGTGCGGACGCTGACGCCGTGCTGCGTCTCCAGGTCATCCAGAAACGCCACGATCAACGGCGCGTCGATCGCCTCGAAGGTCAGGCGTGCCGGCGGTGTGTGTAATCGCTGTTGCACGAATTTCAGCAACTGACGGAAGCTGTCCCGATACGACCCGATCGTGTGCGGACTGGCCTGCCGCTGCTGCATCAGACGCTGCGTGAAGAACCGCTCTAAGAGGGGCGCGAGGCTGAGGGGCATGGTCATGGCCGATCCTCCCAGCGGTGCTCGAGTCGACGCATTGCCTCGCGCATCAGCTCCGGTGACCCGCTCAGATACCATTCGTGTCCTCGACGTGCACATGGCCGAGGTAGGCGGACAAGAGCGGCAGCTTGCGCTCGGGGTCCTGGTGCGACCGAGACCAGCGCACGAGCGTGTGCGTGGCGAATCGGCTCTCCAGGAAGCTCAACAGGTGATCGTCTGGCCGATAGCGAGCGGGTTTGACGCCAAGCGGCTCGACGCGTGCCAGGGCCTGCTCCTTCAACCGCAGATCCGCGTGCAGATACATCTGGGTGGTTTCGACGGATTCATGGCCCAGCCAGAGGGCGATCACGGATTGGTCGACCCCATGGGCACGGAGCGCCATCGCAGACGAATGTCGAAGCACATGGGGAGTGACCCTCTTCTCTTTCAGGGAAGGACAGTCTTGTTGCGCGCGCTGCGCGTGGCGCGCGACAAGTTCCTCGATCGCGTCGCGACTGAGCGACTGACGGCGAATGCTCGGAAACACGCGATCACTCTGCGCGGGCAGATCCCGTTGCAGCCAGCTCTCCAGGACGGCGGCCGTGTCGCGGCCGAGCGGGGTGCAGCGCTGTTTGCGCCCCTTGCCCTCGCACCGGACGTGCGCGCCATGGCCCAAGACGATGTCCTCACGCCGGAGGCCGATCAGCTCCGAGACGCGCAGACCGGTTTGGATGGCGACGGCGAGCAAGGTCCGGTCGCGCCGGCCGATCCACGTCGCGAGATCGGGGGCGGCAAGGACCGCCGTGATCTCCGCGCGGTCGAGAAACGCGATGGGCTTACGTTGGTAGCGTTTGCTGGGCATCGCGAGGACCTGTTGACACAGCAGGGCGTGCGCCGGTTCGGCGAGCGCGACATAGCGAAAGAACGAGTGGATCGCGGCCAAACGCGCGTTGCGGGTTCGAGTGGCGTTGCCGCGCGCTTGCTCGAGGTGCTCGAGAAACCTCCCGATGAACGCGGGCTCGATATCCTCCGTTTGCAGCACGGAGGGCGCCTTGCGCAGTTGGTCGGCGGCGAAGCGGAGGAGCAGACGAAACGTGTCGCGGTAGCTGGCGATCGTATGCGGGCTCGCCTGCCGCTGTCGGAGCAAGCGGTCGGTGAAGAAGCCCTGGAGAAGCGCCGGAAAGCTCGCGGCGATCATGGCGTGACCTCCACAGGCGGCCGCGCCAGGCGTTCCGCCGCGAGTTGGAGCAGCTCCGGGACCGCTTCGAGGTACCAGTACGTGTCGGCCGTGTGCACGTGACCGAGATACGTCGACAGTGTCGGGAGTGCGCGATCCACATCGACGCCCGCTCGGTACCACGCGACCAACGTCTGCGCCGCGAATCGATGCCGGAGGTCCTGAATGCGCGGCCCGCGCCCGTGGCGCCCCCCGCTGGTCGGCGCCCGTAACCCGACGGCGCGCGAGACGACCGCGAAGGTGTACCGCGTGCTCCATTCCGTGATCCGGGTGCGTCGCTCCGACACGAAGAAGGCCGGGGTCACCGGCCATCGCACGATCTGATCTCTCGCCTCGGCGTACGCCCGCAGCGCCTCCTGCGTCGTGGGGTGGATCGGGACCAGTCGAGACTTCCCAAATTTCGTGCGCCGAATCAGGAGCACGCCCTCCGCCAGGTCGACGTCGGATCGATCGAGATGGAGCGCTTCGTTGATCCGCAGGCCGGTCACCGCCAAGAGTCCAAACAATGTCGCGTAGGTCCGGCCTCGGAGTTGTTTGACCGACGGCAGGGCGGCGGCGCGCTGGATCAGACTGACGATGTCCTGATCGCGATAGCGCTGCGGCGGCTTCCGGCGGTACCGTTGACCGACCAAGTCCGCGGGCGGCACCTCGGTGCGCGGATCAGAGGCACGGCGCCACACGGCAAAGCGCCGCGCGATGCCGAGTCGCCCGGCCCACGTGCTGGGCTGGGCGCCGGCGGGGTGCAGCGCCCATTCGCGCGCCAGTTCGATGGTGATGACCGGACTGCCCGCGTGGTCGACGTACGCCACGAAGGTGCGGAGGAGACTCGCCGGCAGCCGGTCGACAAACCCCAGGGCGCGGCGCATGGCCAGGTACTGGGTGAGCGCGTCGGAGAGGTCGCTCATTGCGCACCTCCCATCGGGGGCCACGGTTGGGCGAGCGCGCGCAAGCCGGCAAGGTCCACTTTCGCGTAAATCTCCGTGGTCTGTACGGCACGATGCCGTAGCACGAGGCCGATCTCCGGCAGCGAGGCGCCTTGGCGCAGCATCTGGGTCGCGAGACTGTGCCGGAGCAGGTGGGCGCCTTTGAGGGCGGGCGACAGGCCGGCCCGCGCCAGCGCGCGTCGCACAATCGTGCTGACCGTGCTCGGATTGGTAAAACCCCGGCGCGGCGCCCTCATGCACACGAAGACCTGTCGCGTGGTGAGCTGGGTCGGACGGTCCCGCTGGATATACGTCGCGAGGGCCTCCCCCACCTCCGCCAGTAAGGGCAGCCGATCCTGCGGGAGACGTTTGCTGCTCCGCACGAGGATCTCCCCCGCGCGCCAGTGGATGTCGTCGAGTGCTAACGCGAGGATCTCGCCGGCGCGCAACCCGAGACGGGCGAGCAGGAGCAGGATGGCGTGATCGCGCCGGCCCACCCCCGCCTCAAGGTCACACGCCTGCAGCAGGGCCGCGACCTCCTCCGGGCTGAGATATTTCGGAATGGTCGCCAATCGCCAGTCCGGCGTGCGGGGGACCCCGGCGGCAAGGTCGTGGTCAATCGCACCACGTTGCAGCAAGAAGTGGCAGATCGACCGCAAGGCCGTCACCATGCCCTTCGCGCAACCGGGACTCCTCGTGTGCGCATGACCGATCACAAACGTCGTGATCGACGCGACGTCGAGGGCTCGCAAGTCCAGCGGGCCGTCGCCGAACCGATCGATCAGAAACCACCGGAAGATCCCGACATAGTTCGTCACCGTGGCGGGTGCGAGGCCCCGCTCGGCCCTCAGGTGCTGCTCGTAGTACCGCAGCAGCTGGCTTACGGGAGACTCGTCGACCACCGGTGCGGCTGACGCGACCACACCTCGTGCTCGGAGATGGGCGAGAAACTGATGGAGCGTCGCCGCATCGCCGCGGCGCAATCGTCCACGGCGCTTGCGGTTCTTGATGAACGTGGCGACCCATTCGTCAGTCAGCTCGTGCATGCCGCGTCCACGACGCGTCAACCACTGACTGAAGTGCGCGAGCACGGTGAGCTGCGCACGCACCGTCGTCGCGGCGTACCCGTCCTGTGCGAGATGCGTCGCGAACGAGTCCAGCTGGGAGCCGATGACCCCTGATCGCAGCTGGCGGACCGTGTCCCGATTCTTGATGAAGTGATCCAGCATGTCTCCTCCGTTCCCGGCCAAAGAGCCGTACAGAAGACGACAGCCGGATTATGCCGACTTAGCAAGGACGAAACCCGACCCTACAGGCACCGAAGAGCCATCTCCCACGCTGAACCCGGCATAATCCGGGACCCGGCATGCTGTCTCAGGTCGTGCAGCCGCGGGCCGTGACTGTCGGAGGCGCCGCGGAGACCGATCTGCCGGCACACGGCATAGAACGTGCGATGCACGTCTCCGCTGTCCAATCGATTGCCCCAGCTGGACACAAAGAGGTGGGCGGACACTGGCCGCTGCCCCCAATGGCGGGCGCGTCTTCTGATGTACTCGGCCAGCACGGCGCGGGTCGAGGCATGCACCGGCACCAGCCGCGTCTTCCCGAACTTGGCGCCGCGGATGGTCAGCACCCCGGCGTCGAGATCGACATCGGGCAGCTCGAGGTTGCAGGCTTCGCCAAGGCGCAGCCCCGAGACACTCAGGAGCCCGAACAGACAGTAGTAGACCCACGGCCGTAACGCCCCGCGCTCATAGCGGTAGGGCATCTCGAGGGCGGCACGCAGGAGGCGGCGAATCTCCAGCCGGCCACGGCAACGCGAGCGTCCGTAACGCCGTCAGGTCCACCTTGGCGTAGATCGTCGTGGTCTGGGGACTGCGATGCCTCAGGATCTCGCCGATCTCGGTCAGCGAGGCGCCGTGGTGCAACATCAGGGTCGCCAGCGCGTGGCGAAACTGATGGGCGCCCGTGGTCGGCGCCTGGATGCCGGCCCGCCGGAGCGCATGCCGAATGATCGACCCAATGGCACACGGACTCAGAAAGCCGCGGATGGGCGCTTTACCGCGCAGAAACACGCGCCGACTGGCGCTGCGCGGACGTCCGTGGCGCAGGTAGGCCGCGACCGCCGCACCGACCTCCGCAGGGAGGGGCAGGACGGCGCGTTGCCCGCGTTTCCCGCGGACGCGTACCAGTCCGGCGTTCCAATCCAGATCATCAAGCTCGAGTCCAGCAACTTCACCGCCACGCAACCCCAGTCGGGCGAGCAGGAGCACAATGGCGTAATCGCGACGCCCGATCGCGGTGCGCCGATCGAAGCTGGCCAGCACCTGCCGGATCTGGTCCGTCCCGATCGCGCGCGGGATCGCGGGCATCGACCAATTGGCCACGATGGGCACGGCGGCGGCCAAATCCAGCGTGACCGCGCCGCGATAGCGCGCATACCGCAGGAAGGACCGCAGCGCGCTGGTCAGCAGCTTCGCGCGCTTCTGGTGCAGACGCCGGGCCTGGCGCTGGACAACGCTGACGACATCGTGGGCGCGCAGACGTGAGAGCCGTACGGGTCCGTCGCCGAACCGATCCGCGAGGAATCCACGAATGAACGGTGCATAGTTGATGATGGTCGCCGGGGTCAGGGCGCGCTCGTCGCGCAAGTAGTGCTCGAAGGCCCGGACGCATCGCTCAACC
>CALBXO010000339.1 GCA_937890335.1 uncultured Pseudomonadota bacterium
CATCGGAATGTTTGTCGCGGTACTCCTGTCCGGGTGGGTTCTCTCGGTGGCGACCACCAGCGGCGTGCTCGGCGCACTCAGGCACCGGCTCTACGCGCGGACGTTCATCCGACAGGGCATGTTCTTCAAGCACTTCGGAGCGGGATTCGGCCGACTGCTGTGGTGGGACACGCTGCGCACGGCGGTCGTCCTCGCCGCGGTTGCACTCACGGGGCTGGGCCTGTCGGGGGCGATCAAACAGCTGGTGGCGGCAGCCCCCCACGGGTACTGGAGCAGCGGCGGCGGTGGCATTGCGGCGGCGGCGATTCTCGCCGTGCTGGGGACCTTGGGTTGTGTCGCCTGTCTGCTGCTCGCCGCGGTGTTTCACCTCGCGCTTGGGCCGATGGTGATTCGCGATCGGCCCGTGGGCGAGGCCGTCGCCGAGGCCGTTGAGCTCGTGCGTCGGCGGCCCTTTGAGATTCTCATTCTCTACGTGCTCGTCGCCCTGTTGTTTGGCATCGTTCTGTGTGTGTACGCGCCGTTCTATGCCGTCGCGGTGACGTTGGCGGGCGACCCGGCGACGGAAACCATCGCCAGCTTTGTGCAGCTCGCCGCGGACATGTTCCTGCTCATCGGAGGATCGGCGGTGACGGTGTGGGCGCGGGGCTCGGTGCTGAGCTATGTGGCAATGCGCGACGGGGTCCTGGTGCGCCTGCCACCGGTGCCGCGGCGCAAGCGGGCGGCGGCGTCACCGTCCGAGGGCGCGAGCGTCGAAGCGCAACCACCAACCGCGCGAGGAGAGTCCGTGATCGCTGCAAATCTCCTGCCCGAGCGTTACCCCAATGTGTTCAGCTACTCGGAGGCCCTAGCTGTCGTCCCCGTTGTCGATGACGGCAGCGCGGCGGACGCGACGGCGTCCGAGGGCGATGGTGGACTCGGTGACCCCGAGGACGACGTAGGCGAAGGTCAGGCAGGCCATGACGATGCCGGGGTTGAACTTCATGCAGGCGACGACGACGCCGGCGAGGGCAGCGACGATGACGATCATGCGCTTCCCGCGGACGCGGATCTTCTTGAACGTCCGGAAGGAGACGTTGGAGACCATCAAGCCAGCGAGCACGACGCAGAAGATGGCGACGCTGGGTGACGCCGAGGTCTGGAACGTGCCCGTCATTGCGGTGTGAGCCAGCACGACTGAGACAAGCGACCCGGCTGCCAGCGGGATCGGCAAACCGACGAAGTGCTGGCTCGGGCCGTCGTCCGTGGACCGTGCGGCGAGCACGTTGAAACGAGCCAGCCGCAGGATCCCGCAGGCGATGAAGGCAAAGGCGATGAGAATCCCGCCCCAGCCGAGACTCTCAAGGCCCCATCGGTAGACGAGGAAGGCTGGAGCTACACCAAACGCGATGGCGTCCGCCAGGCTGTCGAGTTGGACGCCGAAATCGCTCTGTGTCCGCGTCAGGCGAGCGACGCGGCCGTCCAGTCCATCCATGATCATGCTGACGACGATCAGCCAGGCGGCGATCGACAAGTCGTGCGCAGTGTCCGCCCGCGCGACGATGAGCATGGAGTAGAACGCGGCAAAGACACTCGCCAGCGTGAAGAGGTTGGGGAGAATGTACTTGGTCTTACGAAGGTCCACTGCAACACCATCCATTGGCATGAGGCCGGCCCGATTGCTGACTCGCGGGTCAGCCATCGCAAAGCACATGCCACCATTCAAACATCCAGCAATGGCACTATGTAGCGATGACGACGCCGTCGCGCAACCGGAGCCGCCGTGGAAAAGCGCGAAGCGCCGGTAGCGGCGCGAACCCCGCTACGCGCGTGGGCTCAGCGTCCAGGGCTCGTGCTCCCAGGGGAAATCCGGGTAGAAGACCTCTTCGAGCACCAGTCCGTGCGGGGGGGCGGTTCGGCCGGCCAGACGCCGGTCGCCGGTCTCCAGGACGCGCTGGATCCGGTCTGGTTCCATCCTGCCGCAGCCGATGTCCAACAGTGTTCCCGTCAGGATTCGAACCATGTTCTTGAGGAACGCTGTGCCCTGCACCACCAGCTCGTAGTGGTGAGCGCCGCCCGCGCCTCGGACCCACTCGACGCGGTCCAGCCGGCGATGGGTCTTGGTGGCGGTACAGTCTGAGGCGCGGAAGCCCGAGAAATCGTGCACTCCGACGAGCGCCGCGGCCGCGGCGCGCATCGCCTCCCAGCCCTCGGGCTTTGGCGGGCGGCGCACCAGCCAGGTGCGGTCCAGGAGGAACGGGTGGGGGACGCGGCCAAACCAGACGTGGTAGCGGTAGCGCTTGCCGCGGGCGCAATGCCTGGCGTGGAAGGGGCGATCCTGGTGGTCCAGGGCGGTGATGAATTCGAGGCGCCGCACTGAGGTGTCGTCGGGCAGGAACGCATTGAGCGCCCGCTGGACCTCATGCGGGCTCATGTACCGAACGTCATCGGGCCAGGGGAACGAGACCACCTGTCCAAGCGCGTGTACGCCAGCGTCCGTTCTGCTGGCACCGCCGGTCCAGACATCCCGGTGGAGGAACTGCTTGAGCGCCGCGTGGACCTCTCCCTGGACCGTGCGGTCCCGGGGCTGGATCTGCCACCCGTGGAATGCGGCGCCGTGGTAGGCGAGCTCGAACCGGACGATCACGTCAGTATTCGAACGCGAGTCCGAAGCTGAAATGCGTGTCGCTGAGGCGGATCGACTTGTCGTCGCCGAATCCGTCGACCTCGGAACGCTGCGCCTCGGCGAACAGGTAGGAGTTGATCACGCCAAAGTCGAGGGCCAGGCCGTCTGCGGAGGATTCGTCGAACCAGTCCAGAAGCAGGTGCAGCCCCGCCGCGTAGTGGTAGCCAAACGTGACGCCCTCGCCCGTTTTTCCGTTGGCTGTCGCCAGGTTGTCCCCCGCTTTGACCCACCACGAGTACAGGTCCAGTCCGCCCTTGAGCGCGAGCGTGAAGGGGATGTCGTGCTCCACGGCCAGGTAGTCAAAGCGGTACACGAGGCCCGCGCGCAGCGGGATGATGCTCAGTGATGTCTTGTCCGGGCTCTTGGAGCCTGAGGTGGTTTGCGAGCGTCCTTCCACGCTCATGTAGCCAAAGTTGAACGCCACGCCGAGGGTGCCCACGCCGCGCCAGAACTGGCGGTCCATTTCCAACTCGAACAGCAGCATGGACTCGCCGAACGCGGAGCTGTACGGGGAGCCGTCCACTGCGTCGTCAATCTCGGGGACATAGCTGCCGATTCTGGCCTCCACCACCCCGCGGGAGTCCTCGTTGGACTTGATCTGCGCCTGGGACACGACTGGCACGAGTACGACCAGGGTCGCGACGAGCGCGGTGACCGCCGTCCGGCGCCGGAGGCGAGTGGCCAGCAACAAACCGCCGAGCAGCGCCAGAATCCAGAGGACCGTGCCGCGGGGCGTTCCAGCCTGCGAGGCCTCACAGCCATCTTCACCGCCCGCTTCGGCGTAGAGCTCGAAGAAGTCCGCCGTGGGGCTTGTCTGCACGGAACCCGCCGGGCTGAGATCAGATTCGTTGCCTTCGGCGCTGATGGTGGTGATCGCGACCCAATAGGTCTTTCCGGTGCTCAAACCATCGATCGTATCGCCAGAATCGAAGTTCGCGATGGACGCATCGGTCCAGTTGGCGCCTCGGGTTTCCTCGCCGGGCTCCGCCTGTGCGTAATACGCTTTGAAGCTGCCCTCGCCGGGGTCGCCCTCGAATTTCACGGTGATTGTGGATTGGCCGGCGGCGAGCGTCGGGGCGGCGGTGACCAGGTTGTCGGGCGCGTCGGTGGCGAAGGTCAACGTGTAGTTGAACGAGGAGCCACTGTCGTCCAGCGTCGAGTCGACGACGACCCGGAAGACATAATTGGTCCCCGACAGCGCCGTGCATGAGACCGAGTCCACGAACTGGGACAGGGTCTTGCCGTCGTAACTGTAGGTGCCTGCCTCCGGCACGACCTGATCATCCTCGAGCGCCTCGCAATCACCCGACGGTGAATCGTCGAACGTCGTGGGGCAGGTGACGCCGTCAGGCACGCGGTACAGCTTGAAGTCCTGACCGGCATCCAGCGGATCGAACGTGATCGCGAAGTTCAGCGTCTTGTCGTAGTTGCCCTCGCAGTCCTCAAGATTGATTGTCGCGGTGCTGTCCCCGACGTTCGACAGGCCCGAAGGCTGCGTGAGGCTGATGGAGTTCTGGGCAAATGCCGTCGCGGGCACGCTGGCGATTGCGACGGCGAGGGCCATCTTCAGAAACAGGCGCGTATGCATCATCACCGGGATTTGTCGTGGTTCCTGCGTATCGTTGCGAGGGTAGCCCAGGGGACCTCCTCCCACAACTACGCGTTCGCGTGGAGGCAATAGCCAGCGGCGAGCAAGTTGTCCACGATTTGCACCGCGTTTGTTGCGGCTCCTTTGCGGAGGTTGTCGCTCACGACCCAGAAGTGCAATGTCGCCGGCCGGTCTACATCTTCCCGGATTCGTCCGACGAAGGTGTCGTCGAGCGATTCGGCGTCGCGGGGCATGGGGTACGAATTGTCCCCGGGCGCGTCACGCACGACGACGCCTGGTGCCGCGGCGAGCAGCTCGCGGGCCCGGTCTGCGGACAGGTGCCGGTCAAACTCTGCGGTGACGGATTCACTGTGCGCGCGCATTACGGGTATGCGCACGCACGTGGCGCTCACCTGCAGTCCGGGCAGGCCCATGATCTTGCGGGTCTCGTACACCATCTTCATCTCCTCGCGCGTGTAGGCGTTGTCGAGAAAGACGTCGATGTGTGGGATGGCGTTGAACGCGATGGGGTGGGGGAATTTGTCCGGCGCGGGTTCCGCCTCGCCACTGATTCTACAGCGCGTGTGCGAGATGAGCTCCTGCATCGCGGACTGCCCGGCCCCGCTGACGCTCTGGTACGTGCTGACGATGATCCGGTTGAGGCCGGCCTCGGCATGCAGTGGGGCCAGGGCGACGACCATCTGGATGGTAGAGCAGTTGGGATTTGCGATGATCCCCCGGCCCGCGTTGGCCTGCAGCGCGGCCGCAGCTGCGTCCGGGTTGACCTCCGGGACGACCAGTGGAACGTCGTCGTCCATGCGAAAGGCGCTGGAGTTGTCCACGACGAGGGCGCCCGCTGCTGCGGCTGCCGGGGCAAACTCCTTGCTGACCGAGCCACCCGCACTGAACAGCGCGACGTCGATGTTCTGGAAGGAGTCGACCGTGAGCTCATCGACGGTCAGGGGGGCGCCCCGGAAGGGCACATTGCTGCCGGCGGAGCGGGCCGAAGCGAGTCCGCGGACCTCGCCGACCCAATCGCGGGTTTCCAGAAGCCGGAGCATTTCGCGGCCCACGGCCCCAGTTGCGCCGGCAACAGCTACGCGTAGTCGATTCTCGCTCATCCTCTCTCCTGTTCAGTGCCTTGACTATCACCCTCGTGCCCGGAGTCAAGGGGATGCAAGCGATGTTCGCAAACCCGTTTGACACGTGTGGGACGATGGCCTATGTTCCCGACCCGGCGCGCCCCCGTGGGCGCCCACTACGAGGAGAGCCAACGCCATATCGGCGTGTAGATATCATCAGGTCTGGAATCCTGAAGTCTTTATCGGAGGTCCGTTTCATGAAGGTCCAGAGAATCGCAAACGCGGTCGGAATCATCGCTCTCAGCCTCGCCGCCGGACTGGCCGTTGGTTGTGGCGACGACGCCAAAGAAGATCCTGTCGCCAACAACGGCGCCAACAACGGCGTCAACAACGGCAACAACGGCAACAACGGCAACAACGGCAACAAC
>CALBXO010000340.1 GCA_937890335.1 uncultured Pseudomonadota bacterium
CGTTGTTGGCGCCGTTGTTCTGGCCGTTGTTCTGGCCGTTGTTGGCGCCGTTGTTACTGCCGCCGTCACCCTCAGGCGCGTCGTCTGAACACGCGACCGCTGCTGCGAGCGCGATGGAAAGGACAATGATGCTCAGCCGTTGCATGGGCTGGTCTCCGGGTAGTTCATGTCGCCGCGGCAGCGGTGCTCAGAAATTGATGGTCTCGAGGTTGAGTCCGCCAGGGTAGGCGTAGCTCACATCGGAGTCGTAACCGTACGCGATGACGCCGAACTCGCCGTCACTGCGGAATTTGTGCGGACCGTCCGGCACCAGAACCTGCGCGACCGAGAACTCGCCGTTGGCGACGGTCTCGAACATGTCGGGCGCGATGATCTCCTCGACCGGATTGGGGTTGGCATCGGTGATCGGCGGCGTGTGGTAGATGGTCGTTCCCGTTCGGGCGATGAGGTTGACGTAGTCGCTGCGGTACTCGCCTGGAATCAACACGATGTAGTCGCGGCGCCACTGGGCCAGGGGCGTCGCCAGGGTGAAGGCCGGGTCACCGATGGAGTTGCCGCCAGGATGGCGCGAACCGGTCATGTACTGGCCGGCCAGGATACGGCCCGTGGCCGAGAGCAGGAAGTGTTCGCTCGTTTCGAACTCGACGAACTCGCCGCGGTTCAGTGTGATGCCGTCCACGTTGGGCAGCGGCGGGTCCGTGCTCAAGACCGTGTCGTCCTGGGCGGAGAGGATGCGCCAGATCTCGACCTGCGGCGTGTTCGGGTCGCGATCCTTGAAGTGGGCCCCGATGTACTGGGTACCCCACGACGGGACTGGGTACATCTGCTGCTCGATGTGGTCGCAGTAGTTGATCCCCAGCGGGACGTTGGCGCACGAGTGGCCGCCGAAGACGACGACGGGCTTGTCGGAGAGCACCTCGGTACCGGTGAGGTCCGCGCCGTCCGGACCTTCCGTCTCCAGCTGCAGCACCTGCCCCGGCATCATCACGAACTCGCGCGTTTCGCCGGTGGCGATGCGCGCGATGGCCTCATTGTTGACCCGGTCGGTGCCGGCCACGACGCTGGCGGTTGGCGTCACGGTGACGGTAGTCGGCTCAAGATCGTCCGGCGAGCCAAACGCGATGATCCCGATGAAACCGGGGATGACCGGTGACTGCCGGTGTTTCCAGCTCATGACCAGGTACTCATCGCCGACCGCGTTGGTGGGCAGGAGCAACGACGCGTCGTTGGTAAAGACGTTTCGGTCCGCCAGCGGGTTGAACTGGTGAGCGGTGGTCGGAACGCTGGTGCCGAACTTGAAGGTTGTGTCGGTGAGGATGGTGCCGTCCACGTGCCGAGGATCGATGAGCGAGGTCATCGTGGTCTGGTTCATGTAGGCGGGATCGAATCGCCAGACGGCGAGCTCACCGGGTTCAATCATGGTAGGCCACTCGTTGACGACCACGAGCTCGCCGTTGCCGTCGCGCACCTCAACCTCCGCTGGGATGTCAGTCGGGTTGCTGATGACGATGGCGTGCGGTGCGGGCTGGCCTTGCTCAATGTTGTCGAAATCGACGGAGAAGTACTCACAGCCCAGGAAGCTCGAGACCTTTGAGTTGATCTCGCAAAGGGACCGGCATTCGCCGTTGTCGCATTGGGTGCCGGAATCACACGGGGTCGTCGCCAGCCATGTGGTCCCGTCCTCCGCGCACATCTCCAGGCCCTCGAGTCCGGCGCAGCGGGTCTCGCCCGGCTCACAGACCTGATCGGTGCACAGGTACACACCCTGAAGGAAGTCGCAGAACTCAGGGAAGACACAGCCGACCTCGACCTCGCCGGTGCCAGTGTCGTCGCAGACGATCAGTGACGCCTGGCTGGCGCAACGGACTGCCTCGCCGGGGCGGCAAGCGATGGTCTCGCACGTGTCGTTGACGCAAACTTCGCCGACGCCGCAGGGGCTGATGCCCCACTCGCTTCCCAGATCATTGCAGGTCTCCAGAGCGTTGGAGTTCAGGCAGCGCTGGGTTCCCGGGTCGCAGATCGCCTCGGCGGTGCAATCCGACGGACACGTTTCGGGGGTCTCGTTTTCGTCGCAAGTCCCGTCGCCGCACTCGGGTCCGTCCTCGCGGCAATCGACGGGGCACGACGACGGCGTCTCACCCTCTTCGCAGGTGCCGTCGCCACATTGGGGTCCCGGCGGGCCGCAGTCCCCAGGGCAATTCTCAGGGGCCTCGCCTTGTGCCCGCTCGCAGATCAGGTTGCCGCACTCGGCCTCGGGCGCACCGTTGTTGCCGTTGTTGCCATTGTTGGTCCCGTTGTTCTGGGCACCATTGTTCGGGGTGTTGTTGTCGTCGTTGTTTGCGTCCCCGTTGTTGGCCCCTGGCTCGGGGGCGTCGTCGGAGCACGCGGGGGCCAGAAGCAGGGCTGCGACGGCGACTACGGCGGCAATTCGCCTCATGAATTCACTCCGTTGGTGTCGGGCACGATTGTGCGTCGCAATCATAGCGTTCGCGGACGCTGCGGGCAACCGAACCTCGACGAGCCACCGTTGCCGAGCCGCGCCAAGCCTTCGCAGGCGATGTACTTGCGGGGCGCGCGGTGGCGCGCTACTGATCGATGCGTATGCGTTGCCTCCTCATCCTCCTCTTCGCCGTCCTGGTCCTCACGCCTGCGGTGGCTGCTGCGGAGGGGCCGGTCGAGCTCGAAGTGGCCGCTGGCGCGGCCTCCACCTTCGTCTACCGCGGCCTGCCTCAGTACTCGAGCACCGACATCCCTTCACTCCAATTGGCGGCAGATGTGTCCGTCGACACGTCGGTTGGGGTGTTTTTTGCCGATGTGCTCGGCGCGACCACGTTCTGGGAGCGGCGAACCAACTCTCGGCTGGGCAACGCTGATTACGTCGACCTTGCCCTGGGCTACCAATGGCAACTCGATCCAAGTTTCTCGCTGGATCTTGGGGCAGGGCTGGATCTACGGCCGCAAGCAGAAGACATCGATCAGCGCAAAGAAGTGCTGATCCGGGGTCGGTGGCTCGCCGTGGAGGGCGAAGAGTGGCGGCTGATTCCGTCGCTGGAGCTGCGCGGCGAGGTGCACCGGCACCTGGGTGTTTTCGGGATGCTGTCCGTGCGCGCCGAGCGGGAGATGGGCAACGGGTTCGTGTTCGCCGGCGAGGCCGAGGGCGGTTGGAGCTACTACCTGGAGAGCGAGGACCGGTTCCAGTATGGGTCGGTCAAGGGCGAGATCGTGTTT
>CALBXO010000341.1 GCA_937890335.1 uncultured Pseudomonadota bacterium
TCCACCGTGTGGTCGAGGATGTCGTCTTCCAGGCTGCGGTGGCGGGTCTCCGCGGAGAACTCGAACCAGTGGGGGATCGCGGTCTCCAGGCTGCGCAGGCCGACCTCCAGCCCCTGGGCGGCCAGCAGCGAGGCACGCGCCGTGTCCACGTCGTCCAATGCGTCCTTGGGGACGAGCCCATGGGAGCGGGCGTACTCCGTCAGATTGGGCGGCCCACCGCAGGACCCGGCGAGCTGCAGAATGTTGCAGACGACCAGATCGCGTCGCATGGAGGAAGGCTCGTAGGCCAGCACCCGCAATTGTTCGAGCAGTCCGGTCCACTGCGGCGGCCAGGAAGCACCCTGCTTGACCAGCCAGGACCGTGGCGCACGCACGTCGCCGGCGACAAAGAGCTCATAGAAGCGCAGCACGCCGTCGTCGGTGAGCTGAAAGTCCCAGCCTCGACCCTTGGCGCGGGTCTCCCACACGAGTCCGGTCTCAGCGCAGGCGAGAACGCGCTGCCCCCAGCTTGGGGCGCGGTCTACGACCGAGAGGCAGCCCTGCTCGGCGGGGTCGGGCCCCACAAAGCGGCGTCTGGGCAGGGTTCTGCATGGGCAAGTCACCGTTGAGAAGGTGAGGCCCGGCGGGGCGTGTGGCAAGAACGCAAAGAGCCGCGGCCCTTGCAGGCTGCGGCTCGTTGCACGTTTCGCCGGCGTACGGCGCTCCGGATCAGACGCGCTGCGAGTAGTACTCGACCACGAACTGCTCAGCGATCTCGAACGGCACCGACTCGCGGGACGGTGTGTCGTTCATGCGACCCGTGAGGTTCTTGCCGTCTACCTCGAGGTGACCCGGCATCATCAGGGTCGGGGTCTCGATGTTGATGGACACCATCTTCTTGCTCTTGTCGCGCTCGCGGACGGAGATCACGTCTCCGGCCTTGATCTGGATGCTCGCGACATCCGCCTTGTGACCGTTGAGCGCGATGTGGCCATGGTTGACCATCTGGCGCGCCGACGGGATCGTCGGCGCGAAGCCGAGGCGGAAGACCACGTTGTCCAAGCGGCTCTCGAGGAGCTCAAGCAGCTTGAGTCCGGTGTTACCCTTCATCTTCGAGGCGCGCTTCATGTAGCGCATCAGCTGCTTCTCACGGATGCCGTAGTTGTGCCGCAGCTTCTGCTTCTCTTCGAGCCGGATACGGTAGTCCGACTTCTTGATCCGCATGGTCGGGCCGTGCTGACCGGGCGGGTAGGGGCGTGCGTCGACCCACTTGCGCTTGCGTGTCAGGCCGGGGAGATCCGCGCCGCCGAGGCGACGCAGCAATTTTACGCGGGGTCCAGTATAGCGAGACATGATTTACCTCATGGCCAGGGGGATGTAAGAACCCGATTCCCAGTGCACACGGCCAGCTCGCAGCCTGGTCACGTGCGCTCCGTGCCCGAAGGCGCGGAACCGGATCGCTGAGCGGCGGGACACTAGCCGCGCGGGGAGGGCTTGTCAACGTCGGCTGCTGCCCTGCCCAGGGCTATTTTACGAGGCGCAGATGGCCCCGTGACCGCGGGGGTGAGGGCGGCTCGGGTTCCGGGTCCTCCTCAGCCGCGTCGTCGGTCGAATCTGGGACGCCATCGGCGAGGTCGGCGGAAGGCTCGTCCGACGTGTGCTCAGCAGGGTCTTGTTCAGGCTCGACTTCGTCAGCGACGTCGTCGCTCGACCGGATCAGGGTCGGCTTCCAGGCGGGCTTCTCGGGCTCGGGGGGTGGCGTTGGCCCCATGAGCACACGGTCGTGCACCCCGAGCTCCGGCGCCGCCGCCAGCGCCTCTGCGGGCATGGAGGCCGGCCACAGCACGCCCTTCTGCTCGAACTCCGGTTGGGTGATGGCGTAGATCGCGTCCCAGGGTATGCGGCAATCGCAGTCCTGGTTCCCAAAACGCAGCACCGCATAGACCCCGTCGTCGTCGACCTCGAGCGCCGGGAGCCGGAATCCATGGGCGATGTTGAGCAGCAGCCGCGGGTCGCCCAGCAGGTGTCCGGGGACCTCGACGCCGTCGCGGCGGGAGTCGATGTGCAGCATCACGATGCCATCATCGAGGGCCGCCTCCACGGTCGTGCGTTTGTCCTTCTCCAGGGTCGTCATGGCCGTTAGCTGGCCCAACCTCGCCCCCGCTGTCAACGCCCTTCCTTGTACGGTTCATGTCGATGTCGCATTCTGTCGAAAGAACACGTACACGAATCACCGGATTCTCGTCTGCGGCGGCAAGGGGGCACGCTACGGCCAGGGAACGCATCGACCGCTTTGAGGTGGTCACCCGTATCGCTACGGGCGGCATGGCTGAGCTGTTGCTTGCGCGGGAGAGCGGCATCGGCGGGTCGGAGCGGCTGGTCGTGCTCAAGCGCATCCTGCCCCATCTCGCCGAGCAGCAATCGTTCGTCGACATGTTCCTGCGAGAGGCGCGCACCGCCGCGCGGCTGGAGCACCCAAACGTGGTGCGAATCTACGCATCTGGCGAGCACGACGGCTCGTACTTCATCGCGATGGAGTACCTGGAGGGGACGACGATCCGCGAGCTCCAGCTGATGAGCCGCGAGCGTGGGATTCCGATCCCGCTCGGGGTATCGCTGGCCCTGATCGCCCAGTCTGCCCGCGGTCTGCACGCTGCCCACGAGCTCCGCGACGCCGATGGACACCCCCTCGGTCTCGTGCACCGGGACGTGAGCCCCCACAACCTGATGGTCACGCTCGGCGGCGTGGTGAAGGTGCTCGACTTTGGCGTCGCCAAGTACACCGAGGCGCTGTCTGAGGCCACGTACAGCGGCGATATGAAGGGCAAGTTCGGGTACATGTCGCCCGAGCAGTGTCACGGCGGCCGGATCGACCGCCGCTCGGACCTGTTTTCACTTGGCATCGTCGCGTGGGAGCTGGTTGCGGGCGCGGATTTGTTCCATCGGAAGACGGAACTGGAGATGCTCAAGGCCATCACTGAGGAGGACGCGCCCCGCGCTCGCGCGGTGAACCCAGAGGTCCCGGAGGCGGTGGACGCGCTGTTGGCCCGCGTCCTGAGTCGTTCCCCAGACGAGCGGCCGCTCACGGCGCGCGAGTTTGAACAGATCGTCGTGGACAGCGTCGCTGCGCTGGATCTGGACCTCTCGGCCGAGGCGGTGGCCGAATGTGTCAGCTCGGTCGCGGGCAACGCCCTGAGCGAGCGTCGCAGCATCGTTCGGCGCGCGCGGGACGCGAGTTTGCCCAGCTTCGAGCGTCGCAAGCTCGTTCACCGCACGGACCCGGACGAGAAGGCCACCTCGGTGGAAAAGCGGCTGCCAGGTACGGCGACGCAACCGTCGGGGGAGGTGGCCACCACCACGACCCAGCGCGGTGAGGATCGGAAGCGGCGGCGCGCATGGCTGGTGGCAGTCGTCGGCGCGGGCGT
>CALBXO010000342.1 GCA_937890335.1 uncultured Pseudomonadota bacterium
GCACACGATGCAGGTGGATTTTGATGAGTTCCTGCACCAGATCAACAAGGAGCGCGCCCGTGGTAAGCGCCGCGCGCGCCGCGGCGGTGGCGGACTCCCTGTGCCCCCCCGCGCCCACCTTCGATGATGGCGCCTCGACAAGTTGGACGGGCGGGATGCAGGAGCATCCAGGCGGCCCAAGCGGTGGTGATTTTCGTCGTGTGCGCGTGCGCCCTGGCCGCCTGCGGCGCGCCCTCCCCGCCACCACCCACTGGGCATCGCCCCGGCGCCAACGCCCGCACCCAGGCCCTCGTGGCCGAGGCTCGTCGCCGCGGGCTGGACCAGGGAGACCTGATCATCGAGCGGCGGCTGGTCCAGAAGCTCGAGTGGGCGGTCGAGCTGGACGTGTCGGTCCCCGATCCAACAGACGCGCAGCTGCAGGCGTACCTCGCTGCCAATGGCGAGCGGTACAGGGCGCCGGCGACGCACACATTCGAACAGCATTTCTTTGACCGCTCACTTCGAAGTAACGCGCGCGAGGACGCAGCCACGGCGCTCGGAGTCCTGAACGACGGGGGCGCTGTGGCGGCGGACCCCTGGACACGGGGTCACACGCGCGGCGCGACACAAAGCCAGGTCGAGGGGGCGTTTGGAAACGGCGCCCACCGGGCCATCGCGGCGTCACCGGTCGGTCAATGGTCCGGGCCCATCCAGAGCCCCTATGGCAGCCATCTGATCCGGGTCCAGTCGCGATCGCCGGCAGGCACGCCCGAATTCTCCGCGCTGCGCCCGCGACTCGCGGAAGACTGGGAACGGGAACAGAAGCGCATCGCTACCCAGGCCCGACTCGACGAGATCGCCAACGGCTCCTCACCGGGCGACTGACCGGCTGCGTGGAGCCCATCCCCGAACGACCCCGGCGCCGATCTACACGCCGCGAAGCCAGGCCGCGGCCTCGAGGAACGCACGTCGCGAGGAAGGCACCGCGCCGCCCACGCTCAAGAACCCGTGCACCTGGTCATCAAAACAGCGGTACTCCACATCGACCCCAGCCCCGGCAAGCTCGTGGGCGAACCGGCGGCCCTCGTCGCGGAGGGGATCAAAGCCCGCTGTGCACAGGAAAGTCCGGCAGAATCCGGATAGATCCGAAGCCCGCGCCGGAGACGCCGCCACGATGCGCTCCCACGCCGGCGCCACGCCCAGATCCCGCGCGTCCAGGTACTGCCCGCGGAACCATTCGACAGCGGCGGTGGTGAGTCCGTATCCCACGGCGAGGGTCTGCGTGGACGGGGCGTCGATGGCCATGTCCACCCACGGGTACGCCAACCAGGCAAAAGCGGGCGGCTTCGCGCGGCACAGGAGCGCAACCTGGGCCGCCAGGTTTCCCCCCATGCTGTCGCCCCCCACACCCACACGGTCGGGGTCGGCCCCCAGCTGCGCCGCCATGTCCCGGAGCGCCCGGAACGCGCGAACACAGTCGTCCTGTCCGGCCGGAAACGGGTTCTCCGGCGCCAGCCTGTACTCTACCGACGCCACCCAGCACCGTCCCGTGCTCGCGATGCCGGAACAGACCCCATCGTACATGCGCCGGTCACCGACGACGCCTCCGCCTCCATGAAAGAACACGAGCAGCGGAGGACGCGCGGGCAAGCGGGGCGGACAGTAGAGGGTCGCCGGGACTCCATCGGCATCCAATTCGCGGCAGTGCCGCCGAGGCAACGGCGCGGGCCCGGCTCCGACGGTCGTCAAACGGACCTGCCTCCGAAACCCGTCAATGTCGCCGTCGGCAGGCGGCTCGGACCAGGCGACAAAGCGACAGCCGAGCCGCTGAAGCGCGTCAACACGTCGACCGTCTACGTCGGAGGGTGCAGCGCGCACGAGATCTGCCGCTGCGTGCAGCAGTGGCTGCGGAACCCGAAGTATGCCCCGAGTCGCAGCGAGCAGGATGCTGTGTCGAAGCCCCACGTCTACAGTGTCGCCAATCGGACTGGGTTTGGCGAGGTGCGCGAGCGGGTCTGACCTACCCGAAGTGGAGCGCGCTCACATGTGCACCCAGGATGATGTCGCGGTATGGACTCGAGACGGGGTCGTCGCCGGCCGCCCCTGCCATCACATGCAGCGGCAGCAGGTGTTCCTCGCGCGGATGGCAAGCCCGCGCCGACGGCGCCCGCTCCCAGTCCAGGAGTGCCCCATGGCGCGCGTCCGCATCCAAGGCGCCAAGGCCCGCGAGCCACTCATCGAACGCCTTGGATTCGGCACGCGCAGTGAGGTCTCCACGCATCAGCCGGCCGAAGGCCCGCATGTTGTGGTAACTCATGCCGCTTCCCACCATCAGCACGCCACGGTCCCGCAGCGGCTCCAGCGCTCGGCCTATCGCCAGGTGCTCCGCCGGGTCAAAACCCCGTTTGAGTGACAGCTGCAATGTCGGCAAGTCGGCCTCTGGGAAGGCCAGTTTGAGCGGCACAAAGGTGCCGTGATCAAACCCCCGACGCGCGTCCGTGGAGGTGGGGATTCCGGCGTCTGAGAGCATCTGTTCAATGGTCGCCGCAAGCTCTGGCGCGCCGGGCGCAGGCCACTTCACCTCGTAGGTCTCCGGGGGAAAGCCGGAATAGTCGTACAGCATCGGAGGCGCCTTGGAGGTCATCAGCGTCGGCACCGTCGCCTCCCAATGCGCCGAGATCACCAGCACAGCGCTCGGGCGGGTGGGCGCAATCATTCCCAAACCCCGCATATAGGCCTCCATCCTGGTCCACGAGGTCCCGTTGCCGAAGATGGGCTCGCTCGTGAAAGGCCATGGCCCACCGCCGTGCGGGAGGAAAATTGTGGGCATGCGCGCGCTGGCTTTCATCGGTGTCTCCTGCGGCTTCGGGTCCGGAGTGGCGGCCGCCACGGGCGCGCGGTCACAGGCGACAAGCCCGGCCGCAGCCGCGAAGACCGCGGTCCGTTTCAGGGCCTCGCGGCGTGTGATGTCATCGCTCCTGTCGTCGCTCATGGATTGCCTCCGCCGACCATAGTAGTCACCCGGAACTCACCGTCCACCGGCGTCGCCCTTGTCGGCTCCGAACCCAAAACGCTATGCTCCGGAAACCTGCGCTTGTCTTCTGGAATCGGGTGGAGAGAGAATGCGATATACCGCGCTTCTGACTGTGTGCGCCTGCCTGGCGCTCCCGGCTGTCGCTTCGGCCGGCCCCGTTGAGGTCTGGCCGTCCCCGCGCCACGTGGTGCCCGCGGACAACGGCGACCTGCGGTTCGTGCTGGTGGTCGCGAATACGGGCGTAGAGATCGCCCGCGACGTCGTGGTCACGGACACCCTGCCCGACGGGGTGGAGCTGGTCTCCTCGCAGCCATTCGCCACCGTGGACGGCACGACCATGCGCTGGTCGCTCGGCGATGTGGCCCCAGGTGGAAGTGCGCGCGTTGAGCTCACGCTGCGCGGGGGCGTCGATGGTGGCGCCAGCGTCGACGCCCTGGTGGGAGTCCCGCGACGAGAAGAGGCGGCACCGATCGTCATCGGGACGCAGGAGGATCCGCTGGCCCCGGCCCGCGCACCCTCGGTCGACGCCGACGCTGCGGACCCGGAGGTCCTGGCGGTGGTCGCCCGGCACGACGGAGACCCACTCGCGCTGGCCAACTACGTCCAGAACCGTGTGGCCTGGGAGCCGTACCAGGGCTCTCTGCGCGGCGCGCGCGGCACGCTGTGGTCGGGCGCCGGCAACAGCCTCGATCAGGCGAGCACCCTCATCGCGCTGCTCCGGGCAGCAGGCGTGCCGGCTCGGTACGCGCGGGGAACCATCCCCGATGAGGACGCCGCGGCGCTCAA
>CALBXO010000343.1 GCA_937890335.1 uncultured Pseudomonadota bacterium
GCTCAAGCAGCAAACCAGTCCACTCCGGAGCCGTCAATACTGTACCTGCGTCTACGTGGGCCGGGTTGCATCGAGTCACGTCCCGCCGATTCGTGTATCTTCGAGGCATGCCCCGTACCTCCCGACTCCTGGTACTCCTCCTGGTCATGTCCACCCCTTCCTGCACCGGAGTGACTGACACCGCACCGACTGTCGTTGACATCAACGACGGGGGCACGGAATCGGACCTACAGGGGGCAGGGGCGGACACGTCCTCGACCGATACTCCCTCGCGCGACGCCCCGGGCGATCAGAGCCAGCAACCGTGCGCGAGCGACGAAGCGTGCGACGAAGCGATGATCTGCGAGGCGGGCGACTGCCGACCCGGCTGCCGGTTTGACGGCGCGTGTCCACGGGGCCAGGTCTGCGAAGACACCGCGTGCGTCGACGGCTGCCGCAATCCCTCGGACTGCGACATCGGACACACCTGTCGCGCGGGCCAATGCGAACGAGTTGGCTGCACGGCACATTCCGAGTGCGGTGGCGGAAACCGGTGCGTGGACAGCGACTGCGTCGAGATCGGGGCAGCCAACTGCGCGACGGACGAAGACTGCGGCCACCGTTGGCGGTGCTCGCACACGGGTGTCTGTTTTGAGGGCGGATGCCTCGCGCACCCCGACTGCGAGCCGGACCAATGGTGCAGACAGGAGGTGTGTGTGGCGCGCCGAAGCACCACGGGCGAGGTTCGCTTTGCGCGCATCTACCCGGCGCATGTCACGGATCACGAGGCGCACGAACTGTCGTTCTATGGCGTGGGTGGCGGCCTGTTCGACATGGATGGCGATCGCGACCTGGACCTGTTTCTCGGCGCCTGGGATCCCGAGACGGACTCGCCCCCCTGTCTCTACGAAAACACCTCCCGTGACGGCGAGATGAGTTTTGCGCCCAACCCGGCGTTGTGCGGATGGCAGGACGGGAGGGCCAACGCGGCCGCCGGCGTCGATCTCGACGCCGACAGGCGCCACGAGCTGGTCGTGCTCGGATACCACAGCGTCCGGCTGGAACGATTCCATCCCGAGCGGACGACCACCGAGTTGCTGGACCTTCTGCCCGACGACCACCCGGCGCGCAATTGCGAAGCTGGGGCGATGCTCGCCACCGACCTGGACCTGGACGGGCGCGTGGACCTCTACATCGGCTGCGGGCGCTACAAGCGCCCGGAGGTCTCCGAGCACCCCAACTTCGCGCTGCGCCAGAACGCGTCCGGTGACCTCGAGCCGCTCGCGCTGACGGGCTACCGCGCACTGGAGAGCGACGGCCTCACGCTGGCCCTGGGCAGCATCGACCTCAACGACGACGGCCTGCTCGACATCCTCATCATCAACGACGGCTTTGTGCCGAGCGGCGGCGGCGCCAACCACCTCACCTCCGGCGCAGTTCTGCTGCGCAACCCACCGGGCTCCGAGACCGAGTTCGCTGCGCTGCCGTTTGGAGCTGGCAACCGCGCCGGCGGCTCCTATATGGGCGCCGGTCACATCCACATCGACGGGCGCGGGGACCATGTGTACGTCACCGACTACGGCCCCAATCGCCTGGTCCACTTCCGGGACGGCCCGCCTACAAGCCTCGCCGTGGACCTGGGGATCGACCTGGGGTTCTCCGAGGGCGAGCTCCAGTATGCGTGGAGCGCCCTGGTGGACGACTTTGACCGCAACGGACTCGACGATCTGCTCGTGACACAGGGCGTGGCCGTGGAGCTCGATGCGCCGTCGTTCCTTCGCCACCGCGATACGCTCCTGCGCCAGCGGTCCGGAGGCTCATTCGTTCGGTCCGACACGGAAGTCGGTTTCCACATTCCCTCGCACGAAGACTCGCGCAACGAGGACCTGCTGGCCTCCAGCCGCGGCGCCGTGAAAGTCGACCTGGACAGGGACGGCTACCTGGAAGTGGCCATCGCCCAGCTCGAGGGCGTGCTCAAGCTCTACGAGGAACAACCCACAGCGGACAACGCGCCAGATCGCTGCACGCTGATTCCACGAAACCGGGTCGTCCCATCGTACGGTTTTGGCTACGCGGTCGCCGCCGACCAGACCGACGACTGGCGCCGCCGCGACATGCAGGGGCACAGCCGGTTTGGCGCGAGCCCCTGGGTACTCACCTCTGTCGGGGCTGGGCGCTTCCGGTTTCCGTCCGGAGCCATCGTCGAATTCGATTGCCGCGCCACACCGGGGCCGGTCTTTGTCACCGAACCTGACTGGATCCAGGTCTCGCGCGCCGATGCGAACACGGCGCTGGTCGCATTGGACGCACCCTGGCTCGACAGCAACACCGCCTGTGCGGCGGCCGTCCGAGATGAAGACGGGGAAGTGCGGGGGGAAGCCGGGGTGCGGACCGTCGAGGGCTGTACCGTCGAGGTCCGCACAGGGGATGAGGCGGTGATGGTCCGCCTCGGCACCCGTTGGGTGCCGAGGTGGTGGCCCATCACACCGTTCTGATCAGTCGAAGGGAGAGAACAGGACGTAGTCGCCCGTCCCGTTGTTCCCGAGCTCCTCGACCACCAGGTAGTAGAAACCCGGCGTGTCGAACGTGTAGACAATCTGAGAGTAGAAGTCCCCAGCGTCCGGCCCACCGTCGTCGTTGCGCGCCAGGTTCTCGTTGGCGTCGCACGCCTGGTCGGAGGTGCAGAGCAGCAGGACGGAGTCCATGGTCTCCGCGTCCTCGCCCTGGGACAGCGTGTGGAACGTGAGCTCCACCGAGCCGTTGTTGGCGTCCAGGAAGTCCTGGGTGACCTCGTAGACATAGAAGTCTCGGTCGCCGTTCTCATCGATGGAGAACTCGTACGGCGTGTTGAGGGCAAACTCCGTCGCGTCGGCGAACGAGTTGTTCGGCTCGCCCGGGGCCGGCGCCAGGTCGATGGTCACGAGGTAATCACCGGTGCCAGAACCGAATGACTCAACCAGCACGAAGTAGAAGCCCGGCTCCAGTTCAGTCTCGATGTAGCTGTACAGGCCGTTGAAGTCATCGTTCTCGGCAATGTTGTTGCCCGGGCTAAAACCACTACCGATTGTGCAGCCCTCGTCGCTAAAGACGTGCTCGATTCCGCACAGGGCGATCTTGGTGTCGCTCACCGGACTCTCGCCAAACGGAGCGGTTCCCATGGTGTAGACACCGCCGCGGACGGCCGTGAAACCATAGAAGTCCTGGTCATCACCAGGCTCCGCGATGGTGCCCTGGCCGGTGAACGGGAGCATCTCCACCACGTCGATGCCCTGGATGGTCGGGTCGCCGTTGGGCTCCACCTCCGGAATGAACTCCGGCACGGTGCAGAACGGACCGTCGTCACCGACCTCGCAGCCAAAGCCGCACTCCTCGGAGAGCACGAACTCAAAGCCATCACAGGCCACGACGCCGCCCTCACCACACGCAACCTCGTCGCCCTCGCACTGCGCGGGCTCGATGTTGATCGTCAGGCGGTAGTTGCCCGTGAACTGGCCAAAGGACTCGACCACCACGTAGTAGGTGCCGGCGTCCAAGGTCTCCTGGACCAGCGAGAACAGCCCCGGCGGAGTGTCGTCGTTGAAGGCGATCTCCGCGTCGTCGCTGTCGCGCAGCGAGATGGTCGTGTCCGCGCCGGGGGCGACGCTGAAGGAGGTGTTTGCGGTCACGCGGGCCGCGCCCTCGAGCACAATCTCGTAGTAGTCCGCGTCGTCGCCGTCGCGGAAGTCACCGATGATCTCGCTGCGCAGGGCGCTCGCGTCCTGTGCGGTGTCGGTGTCGTCGTTGGGCTCGGTCTCGCCGATCAGGTCGCAGCCAAACGTACCACCCACCTCGACGCACGCGCCCTCGCAGGTGGTCACGTCCATGTCAAAACCGTCCACGCAGACCACCAGGTCGTCGCCCTCGCACGAAGCGCGGCCCGGCACGCAGTCGAGCACGTCGCCGACGTTCACGACCAGCAGGTAGTCGCCGGTGGCCTCGTCGTTGATCTGCTCGATCAGCAGGCGGTAGGCACCCTCCTCGAGCACCACGTCAAAGGCAGGCTCGACCGCCTGACCCGAGAAGAAGTCCACAAAGGTCTCCGCGGTCGCGATCGCGTCCGTGGTGTTGCCCTCGGCAAACAGCGACATACGCAGACCGGCCGCCGGGTTCTCGCCAACCGGGTTCACGGCGAAGCTCGCCTCGGCGATACCGACGACGTCAAAGGTGTACCAGTCCGCGGTCGTGTCCACGTCCACAGCCAGCGTTCCGCCCACCAGGGTTCCGTCCTCGAACGCCACCGCGTTGCCGGTACCCGGCGTGTCGTTCGGCTCCTCCTCGGTGGCGATGGCCTCCAAGGTCAGCGCCAACGCCAACCCATTGGGCTCGTCCGCGGTCAGGCCCGAGTTGAACAGGCCCACCAGCGCCACGCCCGGCGCATGCGGCTGACCGCCGGCCTCGACCTCGCCCTCAAGTCCGTCGTTGGCGTCCACGATCGCGATGACCGCGTCGCGCGCCGTGAGGAACGGGCCGTTGTGAACGCGCAGGGCCACATCCAGGTTCTCGTCCGGCGTCGCCGTCGCGGTCAGGATACCCAGCGTGTCCGTCGTCGTGGAGTAGTACGCGGAGGCACCCTCGGGACCGAGCGTCGTCACGGTCGCGGTGACCTCGCCGCCAGCGGCAAGGCTGCCGGCGTCAGTCACGGCCTGCACGGTGATGTCCACGACAAAGTCGTGGCTGCCGTTCTCCTCGTCCAGCTCCTCGTGAAGGATGATCAGCTGGTAGTCGCCCGGCTGCACGAACGCGGAGAAGGACTCCGTCGCGGACGGCAGACCGAAGAGCTGGTCAAAGCTGCCGGCGAAGGTCTCGGTCAGGTCGCCGGTGCTCAGGTACATGCCGATGTTGGTGTCCGCGTCCGGGGCCGGGCCTCCGGCAAAGGACACAACGCTCGGCGCCGCGACGCTGAAGCTGATGAACTGCGTCGTGTTCGCAACCAACGTTCCGGTGACCTCGGTCTCAGAGCCCGCGGCGAGCTCGCCTTGCGGAATCTGGACCAGCTGCACGACCGTCAGGTTGAAGCTCGGGTCGTTGCTGCGCTCGGCGAAGCTGTCCACGGTGATGTGGAGGCCGCCCTCGGGCACAATCACGATGCCGGCATCCTGCGCGACATTCGTGTAGTCCGCGTCGTGCGTGGTGAACGTACCGAGCACGCCGGGGCCAGGCTCGAGACCGAGCTGGACGATTGTGCCAGCCTCGGCCTCCACGAGCGCCTGCGGCGCGCTGCGCACGTCGTCGCCCGTGAACATGAAGGTTGCGTTGCCGACGAAGGTCTCCGGCGAGGTCGGCGCAATGTGCGTCAGACCAAGGATCCAGGTGAAATCATCGGCGCCCTCAGGCTCACCGACGAGACCACCGAAGTTCAGGTTGCCCTCGGTCACGAAGTTGAAGAACGTGGCCGTGTCGGTCGGGGTTCCGACCCGCAGCATGTAGGTTCCGTCGTAGGGCAGGACCGCTTCGCGCCAGGCGTTCTTGCTCCCGAAGGGAAACGCGATGCGCACGTAGTTACGGTCATCGTCGTCCTCGGCGATGAAGACGATCGCCACCGCGACGCCCGGCGCGCCAATGGCCGTCGCCTCCAGGCCGACGCGGGTGCCCTTGGTGCCCTCAAAGAACACCACGTCGAAATCGGCGGCGAGGAAGCTGTTCTCCTCCTCGTCCATGATCGTGGTCGGCGGGTCGATGTTGCCCGTCACGAGGACGGTCTCGCCCTCGGCACCAAGAGTCACGGTGCTGACGTTGGCCGCGTCGCCGAAGAACGCCGGGTCGTTGGGCTCGTCCGCCTCGCGCTCGATGCCGTCAAACGGGTCGATCAGCTCACAGTTGCCATCGATCTCGATGGTGCCCTCGCCGCAACCCACGGTCGAGACGCACGCGCCGTCGACGAGCTCGGTGTCGGGGCCGCAGGCGGCGTCGGCGACACACTCGCCGTCCACCTCGGTCGTACCCTCAGCGCAGTTGAGCGGGTGCTCCACTACGCACTCGCCATCCACATCCACTGTGCCAGCGCCGCACTCCGGCCCACCGACCTCGTCGGCGACGCAGACGCCGTCCACGAGCGTCGTGCCGTCACCGCAATCGGTAGCGACAACGTCCGACACGCACTCACCACCCTGCAGCGAAGTGCCCTCGCCGCAGACCACGGCCTCATCGGCGGGAACACATTGGTCGCCAGAAGCGACCGTGCCCTCACCGCAATCCTGTCCCTCATCGCCACTGCACGCGCCAAGAGCGAAGACCGCTCCCAGACACACGATGGCAAGAATTCTTGCTCGCATCACAAACTCCGAAGTGTCGTGTTCCCGCCCGCCCCGCAGCTCCTTCATACGTACGCGCGCGCAGAACTCATTTGATTTGTGCCGGGAGCCATATCATCGAATCCGCGGCCTCTCAAGCCCGGCGCAGGTGCAAGTGCCCACAACGGGGCCCGGTCGGCCCGCGGCTACCTGACGCAGACGGACTCGAGACCGCTCGACGTCTCGCCGAGGCACGTCCAGTTCTTCGGACAATCGCGCTGGTCGGCGCACCGCAGCGCGCAGAACCCACGGGTGAAGTTGACGTCGAAGCGGACACAGCTCTGCGCACCCGGGCATTCTGCGTCGCAGCCGCAGTGGAACCCGCTGCCCGGCCCACCGGTGAGCAACCGTTTGTCCAGGTCCGGCAAACAACGGGAGGGCAGATTGGCGTCGCCCTGGCAGAACAAGCCCGGCGCGCACTCGGAGGTCTGCGCGCATTCGTCCACCTCGCCGGCGCGGCACCGGCGGGCGCCATCCACCGGCTCGCCCACTCGGCCCGGGCTGCATTGGGTGTCGGGTCGACAGTCTCGGTTGCTGCGGCAGAACAGGACGCATGTGCCGGCCACGCAACGGGCGCCGTCCGCGCAGGCACAGTCGCCGTCACACACGCCACCGAGGCCCACGGACTCGGGCGCCTCGCAATCCTCACAGTCAGTACAGCTGTCCACCTGGAACGGCTGCGGGTCGGGCATGATGTCCGCGAGCGTCGTCAGCACTGCTGTCCAGGTTCCGCCGCCCAACGGGTCGAGCAGGTACACATAGGGTTCCGCGCGGCAGGTCTGGGTCCCGCGCCAGATCGCGGCGCGCAGATCCACGGAGCGCTCCCGTGTCGCGGCAGACATCAGGCCCCACTCGGCACACGGGACTGGCTCGGCCAACCCTACAGGAATCGCCACCGAGCTCCCCTCCCTGGCTGGCGGGATCTCGGTCGAAAACTCCGGAACTGTACGCCGATCGTACTCCCAGGCTTGCCCACAGTACCCAAACTCCTTGTCCACGGGTTCGCCCACGAGTTCAGCACTCACGCGCGCTCCGCGCTCGCGCAGATCGAACTGCTTGACCACGCAGGTTGGCGGACCCATTTGAGCCGGCGCAATTGTGTCGTCGCGTCGCCGACGCGCGACGTCGCTGCCGACGTCGAGCAGAGTGCTGAAGCAGAACCGCGCCTCGTACTGCCCCACCGGTGGTCGCCGATACTCGACGCAGCGGACCTCCCGGCCCGGCACGCCACAGGCACTCTCCACCGCCCAGGCTCCGTTCCAGTCGAGCGTCAGGGACTCGCCCGGCAACAGCTGCCGGACCCGCCGCTCAGGCGGCTCGCACGCCACCTCCTGGCAAGCGTCGCAACGCTGCGCGCAGGGAATCTCCATGACGACCTGCCTGCCGTCGGCGTCGTGCACGGACACCCCAAACCACGAATCTGCCCGCAGCACAGGCGCAAGATACACGGGCAGGTCCCCGGCGTTGGTCATCACGAACCGGACATTCCCACCGGACCCACCCTCGTCCACCGCGGTGTCGGCCGCGGTGTCGGCTGCGCCGTCAGCCAGAACTTCCGCGTCCAGCACCGACGCGTCCGATGGCTCGATGCTCCGCGCGGTTCCATAGCGTGCATCGTCGCAGCCGAAGACGGCGATACCCCCAAACAGCAAGACCAAGAGAGCAAGAGGGCCGCCGAGCACCGTCTGCCGCGCCAGCCGACCGCCGCACCTCACAGGCGGGCGGCGCGCTGACCCAGCGACCGAAAAGGCGACGATCTGGGTGGAGGATCTCTTCATTGGTGTGCGCGCGAACGTCGCGGTGGCCCCCTGCGTGGTCGGAGAGTCCTCACGCGCGCCGCTCGAAGAAAGCATAGTCGGTTGCCGTCCCAAGTGACAGCGGACACGCCCGGCGCGCGGGTCGAAGGCCCCCGTTCACCTGGACAGTGGAAACGGGTCCGCAGCGTGCTACGCTTGGGCCAAATGCGTCTGGAGTCAGCATGAACCATTTCCTAAAGGTACTCGCCCCACTCATCCTCCTCGTGTTCGCGGGGTGCTCAGACCCTGAGAGCACCGATGGTGACGGCGCGGAGAGCTATTGCGTCGGTACAACTGGGGACGCGTGCGAGAGCGACGCCGACTGCGCTCTGGCGACGCGCTGCATTCCGCAGGGCTTCTGCGCGGTCGTCTGCACCAACAGTGACCAATGCGGCGGCACGCGCTGTTTTGGCAAACCGGGTGGGACGGCGAACAACGGCAACAACGGCAACAACGGCAACAACGGCAACAACGGCCCGGCCAACAACGGCAACAACGGCAACAACGGCAACAACGGTGGGGTCAACAACCCACCCAACGCCCAGGACGACCGAGCCACCACAATCGCCGGCATGATCGTCGAGATCCCGGTGGTCGAGAATGACACGGACCCGGACGACGGCGATCAACTCGAGGTCAAGGAGTTCACGCAAGGCGCCAACGGTGAAGTGCGCACCGGTCGCAAGGGCGCCCTGGACTACCGCCCCAACGACGCGCAGTGGACGGGCACCGACACCTTCACCTACATCGTCCACGACGGAAACGGCGGTGAGGACATGGCGACCGTGACCGTGACCGTCAACGACCAGCCGACGCTCGTGATCACGTCTCCGACGGCGGGCGCGGTCATCACTGGCGACCGCGTCACCATCGAATTCGAGGTCAACGGCTGCAACTTCGTCAGCCCCTCGAGCGACGCCTCGGGCTGCCACGGCCACAAATACCTCGCCGGCGCGCGCTGGTCCGACGAGAACGGCAGCAACCACGGGCACTACGACACCGGGCCGTTCGAAATCTATCCGCTCGCGCTTGGCGAACACACCGTAGAGCTCTACCTGGCGGTCAACGACGGCTCCGACGGGATGTGGGCGCCCGAGGTCGTTGGATCGGTCACCTTCACGGTGGCGGAAGACGTTCCCGAGTTTCCCGACGCCATCCCATTCGACGGAACCATCACGCGCATCGCCTACACCGGCCTCGACGGAAGCCTGTTATTCGCCACCACGTCTGGGCTGCATCGCTGGACGCCGGGCGAGCAGGCCACGACTGAAGTCCACGCCGGCGGTGAGTTCACGGCGCTGGTGCAGAACCCCTTCCTCGCCGACGCGTACTGGGGGAGTGGCGTGCGCGAGGACCTGGAGCTGCCGCTCTGGGGCTTCGCCGCCTCCGAGGACGCTGGCGCGACATGGACCGAGGTCTCACGAACGGGTGAGAACGTCTTCAGCCAGATGACCGCGAGCACGACGCAGGAGAACCTCGTCGTCGCGCAGTCCGCCAACCAGATCTTCATCACGTCCGACGCCGGCGCCAATTGGGATTGGTACACCTGGTCCAACCCCGTGGCAGGTCTTGAGATTGTGAACCCCGAAGGCCCAGTCGTGCTCCTGGCGTCGGGCGGAATCCAGCGCCTGACCTACCCCGAGGGCAGCTTCGAGACCCTCCTCGCCGGCGCCTTCACAGGCCTGGACTGGCACCCCGTCGGCGTCATTCTCGCCGGCCCTGACGGCATGTTCTCGGTCTGCGACATCGAGCTCGCGGAGTGCACCGAAGGCACAGGGCCGGAGGGCGCCACCATCATCCAGCACCTCGCCCAGGCCGACAGCAACGCCCTCTACGCGCTCAGCGACACAGGCGACGTCTACCGCTCGAACGATCGCGGCGAGCAGTGGTAACTGGCCGTAGACTCTCAGTAGGCTCCGCCCGCCTCACGGATGGGATCAGCCGCCTGGCTCCCTACTTCGTCACCGTCCCAACCCAGATGGGGTTGAGGGACATTCGCTGTCCATCCCGTCTATGACGACATCGGGAGTTGACTCAGACCCTCAACTCCCAATGTTTGCTCCCAAAATGGAAGCCGAGTGGTTGCGAACCGGGTCTCACCCGACCCGTTCCCACACCTTCTCGAGCGCGTTCTTCTTGTCGTCCAGGTCCACACCATCGTAGAGCACGCTCATCTCCTCGCCTGCGTGACCCAGAATGGCCCTCTGCACCGACGGTGCCGCAGCCGAACGTCGTAACAAAG